>NZ_JBEPTK010000010.1 GCF_040549485.1 Constrictibacter sp. MBR-5 | reverse complement strand
GAGATGGTGATGCCGGGCGACAACATCTCGATGGTGGTCAACCTGATCCAGCCGATCGCGATGGACGAGGGCCTGCGCTTCGCCATCCGCGAGGGTGGACGCACCGTCGGCGCCGGCGTCGTCGCAAAGATCCTGGAATAGGATCGGGAGCGCACCCCCGGCTCGGCCGGGGGTGCTGGCGCCCGCTGGAGAATGTAGGGTCATGGAAAACCAGAATATACGGATCCGGCTGAAAGCCTTCGACCACCGGATCCTCGACCAGTCGACCGGGGAGATCGTCAGCACGGCGAAGCGCACGGGCGCGCGCGTGCGCGGTCCGATCCCCCTGCCGACGCGGATGCAGCGCTATACCGTGCTGCGTGGTCCGCACATCGACAAGAAGTCGCGGGAACAGTTCGAGGTGCGCACCCATCAGCGCGTTCTCGACATTGTCGACCCGACGCCGCAGACGGTGGACGCGCTGATGAAGCTCGACCTCGCCTCCGGCGTCGACGTCGAGATCAAGCTCTGAGGGCAGGTCGATGCGAACCGGTCTGATCGCACGCAAGGTCGGCATGACCCGCATCTTCAATGATGCTGGGGAACATGTGCCGGTCACAGTGCTGGAACTCGAAGGCTGCCAGGTGGTGGCGCAGCGCACCGTCGAGACGGACGGCTATACCGCCGTCCAGCTCGGTGCCGGCGTGGCCAAGGTCAAGAACGTGACCCAGCCGCAGCGCGGGCACTTCGCCAAGGCGAAGGTCGAGCCGAAGATGCGGCTCGTGGAGTTCCGCGTGGCGGACGACGCGCTCGTCGACGTCGGCGCCGAACTGACGGCCGACCACTTCGTCGCCGGACAGAAGGTGGACGTCAGCGCCCAGACGATCGGCAAGGGTTTTGCCGGCGTTATCAAGCGGCACCACTTCGGGGGCTTGCGGGCGACCCACGGCGTCTCCATTTCCCACCGTTCGCACGGTTCGACCGGCCAGCGCCAGGACCCCGGCAAGGTGTTCAAGGGCAAGAAGATGGCGGGTCACTTGGGCGATCGCCGGGTTACCACCCAGAACGTCGAGGTCGTGGCGACGGATGTCGAGCGCGGGCTGATCCTGCTGCGCGGCGCCGTCCCGGGTTCTGCCGGCGGCTGGGTCGAGGTCCGTGATGCGGTCAAGCGACCCCGTCCGCAGGATCTGCCCTATCCGGCGGCGGTGCGCCAGGCGGCGCAAGACGCACAGCCCGAGACCCCGGCGGCGGAAGCTCCGGCCGACCAGGGCGGGGAGTGAGGTAGATGGAACTCTCGATCAAGAACCTCGATAACGCCGAGGTCGGAACGATCGACCTCGCGGACGAGGTCTTCGGACTTCCGGTACGCGCCGATATCCTCGCCCGCGTGGTCAACTGGCAGCTTGCGAAGCGGCGTGCCGGTACCCACAAGGCGAAGGAGCGGCACGAGATCGCCCGCACCGGCGGCAAGATGTACCGCCAGAAGGGCACGGGGCGGGCACGTCACAGCTCGAGCCGCGTCGTGCAGTTCCGCGGTGGTGGCGTCGTCCACGGACCACGCGTCCGCGACCACGGTCATGAGCTGCCGAAGAAGGTGCGGCGTCTCGGTCTGAAGACGGCACTGTCGAGCAAGCAGGTCGCCGGCAAGCTGGTGGTGATCGACAGCCTCGACGGGACGGCCGGCAAGACGGCCGAACTGGCGAAGCGCCTCGGCGGCCTCGGCTGGAGCTCGGTGCTCTTCATCGGCGGGACAGAGGTCGATGTCGCGTTCAAGCGCGCGGCGGCGAACCTGATCGGCGTCGACGTGCTCCCGCAGCAGGGCGCCAACGTCTACGATATTCTGCGCCGGGACGTGCTCGTCCTGACGCGTGACGCGGTCCAGCATCTCGAGGCGCGGCTGAAATGAGCAGGGCGAGAGCGATCAAGCCGGCGGCATCGGCGCCGACCCGCAACCGGATGCTGGAAGTCATCCGGTCACCGGTCATCACCGAGAAGTCGACGCGCGGTTCCGAGCATAACCAGGTGACGTTTCGCGTCCCTCTGGACGCGACGAAGCCGGAGATCAAGGCGTCCGTCGAAGGCCTGTTCAACGTGAAGGTCAAGACGGTGAACACCCTGCGCGTCAAGGGTAAGGAGAAGCGCGTCCGCGGCATCGTCGGACGACGCTCGGACGTGAAGAAGGCGATGGTGACCCTCGACGAGGGCCATTCGATCGACGTGACGACGGGGATCTGACGGCATGGCGCTGAAGAGCTACAAGCCTACCTCTGCGGCGCGGCGCGGCCTCGTTCTGGTCGACCGCTCGCAGCTGTGGAAGGGCAAGCCGGTCAAGAGCCTGACCGAAGGCCTGCACAAGACCGGCGGCCGCAACAACCAGGGGCGGATAACCTCCTTCTGGCGTGGCGGCGGCGCGAAGCGGCGTTACCGCATCGTCGACTTCAAGCGGCGCAAGACGGGCACCGCGACGGTCGAACGGCTGGAATACGATCCGAATCGTACGGCGTTCATCGCACTCCTCAACTACGAGGACGGCGAACAGGCCTACATCCTGGCGCCGCAGCGGCTGCAGGCGGGCGACAAGGTCGAGGCCGGCGAGCGCGTCGACGTGCGCCCCGGCAACGCCATGCCGCTGAAGAGCATCCCGGTCGGGACGATCGTGCACAATGTGGAGCTGAAGCCAGGCGGCGGCGGCAAGATCGCCCGCGCGGCGGGCTCCTATGTGCAACTCGTCGGTCGTGATGCCGGCCTGGCGCTGCTTCGCCTGAATTCGGGTGAGGTGCGCATGGTTCCGTCGGAGTGCATGGCGACCGTCGGCGCGGTCTCCAACCCCGACAACAGCAACCAGACGCTGGCCAAGGCCGGACGCAATCGCTGGAAGGGTCGTCGCCCGCACGTTCGCGGCGTCGCGATGAACCCGATCGACCATCCGCACGGCGGCGGCGAAGGCCGCACCTCGGGCGGTCGTCACCCCGTGACACCTTGGGGCAAGCCGACCAAGGGCGCGCGGACCCGCAAGAAGAGGCCTTCGGACAAGTTCATCGTCCGCCGGCGTCAGCAGAAGAAGTAAGGAGACGGTCTCGTGGCACGTTCCGTCTGGAAGGGGCCGTTCGTTGACGCCTACCTCCTGAAGAAGGCGGAGGCCGCACGGGCCTCCACCCGCAAGGAGGTGATCAAGACCTGGTCGCGGCGTTCGACGATTCTGCCCCAGTTCGTCAGCCTGACGTTCGGGGTCTACAACGGGCAGAAGTTTCTGCCGGTGCTGGTGACCGAGAACATGGTGGGCCACAAGTTCGGCGAGTTCGCGCCGACCCGCACGTTCTACGGCCATGCGGCCGACAAGAAGTCGAAGAGGGGCTGATGGGCAAGCGAGCCACAGAGCGCCGTCTCGCGGACAACGAGGCGAAGGCCTTCGCGAAGACCATTCGCGTGAGCCCGCGCAAGCTCAACCTGGTGGCCGAGTCCATCCGCGGGATGTCCGCGGGTGCGGCGGTCGACTCGCTCACCTTCAATCCGCGTCGGATCGCGAAGGACGTGCAGAAGGTCCTGCAGTCGGCCATCGCCAACGCGGAGAACAACCACCAGCTCGACGTCGACCGGCTCTATGTGGCCGAGGCGAGCGTCGGCAAGGCGCTGGTCATGCGGCGTTTCCATGCCCGCGCCCGCGGCCGTGGCGCGCCGATCGAGAAGCCGTTCAGCAACCTGACGGTGATCGTTCGTGAGCGCCCCGAAGCCGCCGAGGAGTCGAACTGATGGGTCAAAAGGTCAATCCGATCGGGCTGCGTCTCGGGATCAACCGGACGTGGGACTCGCGCTGGTTCGCCGGCAAGGACTACGGCACGCTGCTCCACGAGGACCTGCGCCTGCGCAAGTACCTGTTCGAGCGCCTGCGTCAGGCCGGCATCAGCCGTGTCGTGATCGAGCGTCCGGCGAAGAAGCCACGCATCACGATCCACACGGCGCGTCCGGGCGTGGTCATCGGCAAGAAGGGCGCCGATATCGAGAAGCTGCGTCAGAAGCTCGGTCAGATGTCGAACGGCCGCGAGGTCGTGCTGAACATCGTCGAGATCCGCAAGCCCGAGATCGACGCGAAGCTGGTCGCAGAGAACATCGCGCAGCAGCTCGAGCGCCGGGTGGCGTTTCGGCGCGCGCTGAAGCGCGCCGTGCAGTCGGCGATGCGGCTGGGTGCGCTGGGCATCCGGATCAATGTGGGCGGAAGGCTCGGCGGCGCCGAGATCGCGCGCTCCGAGTGGTATCGTGAAGGTCGCGTTCCGCTGCATACGCTGCGTGCGGATATCGACTTCGGGTATGCGACGGCGAAAACGACTTACGGCACCTGCGGCGTGAAGGTCTGGGTGTTCAAGGGCGAGATCCTGGCGCACGACCCGATGGCGCAGGACAAGCGCCTCGCCGAGCAGCAGGTCGGACGCTAGGAAGATAAGGCGGTAGTATCATGCTAAGTCCCAAGCGGACGAAGTTCCGTAAGGCCTTCAAGGGCCGGATCCACGGCAACGCCAAGGGCGGCACCGATCTCAACTTCGGTGCGTACGGCCTGAAGGCGCTCGAGCCGGAGCGGATCACCGCGCGCCAGATCGAAGCGGCGCGTCGTGCGATCACGCGCCACATCAAGCGCGTCGGCCGCGTCTGGATCCGCATCTTCCCGGACGTGCCGGTGTCCAGCAAGCCTGCCGAGGTCCGCATGGGCAAGGGCAAGGGCTCGCCGGAATTCTGGGTGGTCCGCGTGAAGCCCGGCAAGATCATGTTCGAGCTCGACGGCGTGCCGCAGGAGCTGGCGCGCGAGGCGTTCGAACTGGCGGCCGCGAAGCTGCCGATCAAGACCCGGTTCGTGACCCGCCTGGGCGAGGGAGCGTGAGATGAAGGCAGCGGACGTCCGCGCCAAGACCGGCGACGAGTTGCGGACACAGCTCGGCGACCTGCGCAAGGAAGCGTTCAACCTTCGCTTCCAGAAGGCGAGCGGACAGCTCGAAAATACGGCGCGCGTGCGGCAGGTCCGCCGCGACATCGCGCGGATCATGAACGCTCTCGGCGAGCGTCGCCGCGCCGAGGGTTAGGAGAGAGCCGAGATGCCGAGGCGTGTCATGCAGGGTGTCGTGGTGAGCGACGTCGCCGACAAGACGGTGTCGGTGCGCGTCGACCGTCGCGTCATGCACCCGATCTACAAGAAGTTCGTGACCAAGTCGAAGAAGTACCTGGCCCACGACGAGAACAACGCTGCGAAGGTCGGCGACAAGGTGCGCATCGAAGAATGCCGCCCGCTCTCCAAGCGCAAGAGTTGGGTGGTGCTCGATGCCGCCGGCTCCGACGGCGCCGGGGGAGCCTGATCGATGATCCAGCAAGAGAGCAATCTCGAGGTAGCCGACAACTCCGGCGCGCGGCGGGTGCAGTGCATCCGCGTGCTCGGCGGCACCCGGACGCGCTACGCGTCGGTCGGCGACGTGATCGTCGTTTCCGTGAAGGAGGCGATTCCGCGCGGCCGCGTGAAGAAGGGCGACGTCCACAAGGCGGTCATCGTCCGCACCGCTAAGGACGTCCACCGGTCCGACGGAACGGCGATCCGCTTCGACAAGAACGCGGCGGTGCTGATCAACGCCCAGGGCGAGCCGATCGGCACGCGCATCTTCGGGCCGGTCACGCGTGAGCTTCGCGGCAAGAAGTTCATGAAGATCATCTCGCTGGCACCGGAGGTGCTGTGATGGCGGTGAAGGTCAAAAAGGGCGATCAGGTCGTCGTCCTCGCCGGTCGCGACAAGGGTTCCAAGGGCGAGGTCATGCGCGTGATCCCGTCGGAATCGCGTGTGGTGGTCGCCGGCGTGAACATCGTGAAGCGGCACCAGCGTCCCGGCCCCGGCAATCCCGGCGGCATCGTGGAGCGCGAGGCGCCCGTCCACGTGTCCAACGTGGCGCATGTCGACCCCGACACTGGCCGCCCCACCCGGGTCGGTTTCCGAATTCTCGAGGATGGCCGCAAGGTGCGCTTCGCAAAGCGCTCCGGCGAGGTCATCGATCGATAGGCGCGGAAAATGGCATCACCACGTCTCAAAACCGTCTACGACGGCACCGTCAGGTCCAGCCTGAAGGAGCGCTTCGCCTACGCGAACGACTTCGCGATTCCCAGGTTGGACAAGATCGTCATCAACATGGGCGTCGGCGAAGCGGTCTCCGACACGAAGAAGGTCCAGTCCGCCGTCGGCGAACTGACCCGGATCGCCGGCCAGAAGCCGGTCGTGACGCGGGCCAAGCAGGCGATTTCGACCTTCAAGCTGCGCGGCGGCATGCCGATCGGCTGCAAGGTTACCCTGCGCCGCGAGCGGATGTACGAGTTCCTCGACCGGCTGATCACGATCGCGCTTCCGCGCGTCCGTGACTTCCGCGGGGTCTCGCCGAAGAGCTTCGACGGCCGAGGCAACTATGCCCTGGGCCTGCGCGAGCAGATCGTCTTTCCGGAGATCGAGTACGACCAGGTCGACGAGATCCGCGGCATGGACATCGTGATCTGCACGACGGCAAACACTGATGAGGAGGCTCGCGAACTCCTCCGCGGCATGAACATGCCGTTCCAGCAGAACTAGGGCGGAGGCAGGAGCCAATGGCAAAGAGCAGCGCCGTACAGCGGGACTTGAAGCGACGCCGGCTTGCCAAGCAGTTCGGCGGCAAGCGCGAAGCGCTCAAGTCGATCATCATGGACAAGTCGATCCCGCTCGAGGACCGTTTCGTCGCCCAGCTTCGGCTTGCCGAGCTGCCGCGCAACGGATCGCGGACGCGGATCCGCAACCGCTGCGAAGTCTCCGGGCGTCCGCGCGGCTATTATCGCAAGTTCCGTATGTCGCGCATCGCGCTCCGTGAACTGGCCTCCCAGGGCCAGATCCCGGGCGTGGTGAAGTCGAGCTGGTAGTAAGGAGGGCATGGGCCCATGGCATTGAGCGATCCGCTCGGCGACCTGTTGACCCGTATCCGTAACGGACAGCAGGCGCGGCTGAACACGGTGCGGTCGCCGGGTTCCAATCTGCGCACGCGTCTTCTCGACGTGTTGCAGCGGGAGGGCTTCATCCGCGGCTACACCACGAAGTCCGCCGATGGCGGCTTCGCCGAACTCGTCATCGAGTTGAAGTACAACGAGGGCGAGCCGGTCATCCGTCACATCTCGCGTGTGTCGAAGCCTGGCCGGCGCGTCTATTCGAAGATCAAGGACCTGAAGCCGTTCCAGGGCGGCCTCGGTATCTCGATCCTGTCCACGCCGCGCGGCGTCATGTCCGACCATGAGGCACGCGCGCAGAATGTGGGCGGCGAAGTCCTCTGCCAGGTGTTCTAGGAGCAAGGTGCGCCCATGTCGCGCGTAGGCAAATATCCCGTGACCGTGCCGGCCGGGACCACCGTACAGGTGGCCGACGGCACGATCGAGGCGAAGGGCAAGCTCGGGCAGCGTAGTCTGAAGCTGGTCGACGAGGTCGAGGCTGTGCTCGAAGAGGGCAAGCTCTGGATCAAGCCGCGCTCGGACTCCCAGCGTGCGCGCATGATGTGGGGCACCTACCGCGCCCTGGCGCAGTCGCTGGTGACCGGCGTCTCGGAGGGCTTCACCAAGGCGCTCGAGATCAGCGGCGTCGGCTACCGTGCGGCGGTCGAGGGCAAGACCCTCAAGCTGCAGCTCGGTTACAGCCACGACGTGATCTTCCCGATCCCGTCGGACGTGCAGATCAAGACCGAGCGGCCGACGGCCATCGCGGTGTCCGGCATCGACCGGCAGCGCGTCGGGCAGGTCGCCGCGGAGATCCGTGCGTATCGCGGCCCGGAGCCCTATAAGGGCAAGGGCATCCGCTATGCGGACGAGACGATCCTGCGCAAAGAAGGCAAGAAGAAGTAAGGACCGGGGCAATGCTGAGCAGCAGACAACTTCAAGTACGCCGCCGGCTGCGGATCCGCGCCGCGCTGCGGCGTCAGGGCAACGGCCGGGCGCGGCTGTCGGTGTTCCGGTCCGGACGCAACATCTACGCCCAGGTCATCGACGACGAGCGGGGCGTGACCGTCGCCTCTGCGTCCTCGCTGGACAAAGGCTTCCGCGAGGGCGGCAAGTCCGGTGCGGACAAGGCAGCGGCCGCGGAGATCGGCAAGCTGGTCGCCGAGCGAGCGCTCGCGGCCGGTGTGAAGGAAGTTGTTTTCGACCGCGGTGGCTATCGCTATCACGGCCGGGTGAAAGCCCTGGCCGAAGCCGCCCGCGAGTCCGGACTGGCGTTCTAGGAAGGCTGAAGGCATGGCACGAGGTCCAAGGCGCGAGCGCGAACGCGAAGGCCGGGAAGAGTCGGAATTCGTCGAGAAGCTCGTCTCGATCAACCGCGTCGCGAAGGTGGTGAAGGGCGGCCGGCGTTTCGGCTTCTCCGCTCTGGTCATCGCAGGCGACGGCAAGGGCCGGGTCGGCTTCGGCTCGGGCAAGGCGCGCGAAGTCCCCGAGGCGATCCGCAAGGCGACGGAGCGTGCCCGCAAGGGTATGATCCGGGTCCATCTGCGCGAGGGCCGGACATTCCACCACGACGTTCTCGGTCACTTCGGCGCCGGTCGTGTCGTCGTGCGCGCCGCACCGGTCGGCACCGGCATCATTGCCGGTGGCCCGATGCGCGCCGTGTTCGAGGCGCTCGGTGTGCATGACGTCGTCGCGAAGTCGACCGGCACGTCGAACCCGCACAACATGGTCAAGGCGACCTTCGACGCGCTGCAGAACTCGTTCTCGCCGCGCAGCGTCGCCGCCCGGCGCGGCCGCAAGGTCAGCGAAATCCTCGGCCGGCGTGGTGAGGCCGAGCCGGCCGCCCAGACCGGCACGGAGTAGGCGATGAGCGAAGCGAAATCTCAGCTGCGGGTCACCCAGATCGGCAGCCCGATCCGGCGCCCCGGCTATCAGCGGGCGACCCTGGTGGGCCTCGGCCTGAACAAGATCCGCCGCGAGCGCGTCCTCGAGGATACGCCCGCGATCCGCGGCATGCTGCGGAAGGTTCATCATCTGGTGAAGGTCGAGCCGGTTGATTGACCGGGTTTCCGACCTTAACTCCGACACACCCCTGCGTGGGCGGGACGGGACATGAAGCTCAACGAACTCCGGGACAATGACGGCGCCCGCTACAAGGCGAAGCGCCTCGGCCGTGGCATCGGCTCCGGCAAGGGCAAGACGTCCGGCAAGGGCGTCAAGGGCCAGAAGGCGCGCTCCGGCGTTGCCATCAACGGCTTCGAAGGCGGCCAGATGCCGATCTATCGGCGGCTGCCGAAGCGTGGCTTCAACAATATCCACGCGCTGTCCTTCCAGGAGATCAATGTCGGCCGCCTGCAGCAGGCGATCGATGCGGGTCGCCTCGATGCCGGCCAGAAGCTGGATTCCGAGGCGCTGATCAAGGCCGGCGTCATCCGCCGTGCCCATGACGGCCTTCGCCTGCTCGGCAAGGGCGCCATCACAAGCCGCATCGAGATCGAGGTCGCCGGTGCGTCCAAGTCGGCCGTGGATGCGGTCGAGAAGGCGGGGGGGAGTGTCATCGTCTGCGCGCCCCGCGTCGCCGCAGCGGCCGACGAGCAGGTCTGATCCCGGATGGCATCCGCCGCGGAGAGACTCGCCGCCAACGTCAATCTCGGCGCGTTCGGGAAGGCGACTGAGCTCAAGAAGCGGATCTGGTTCACGCTCGGCTGCCTGATCGTCTACCGGCTCGGCACCTACGTGCCGATTCCCGGGATCGATCCGGCAGTGCTTGCGGAGATCTTCCAGAGCCAGGCCGGCGGCCTGCTCGGGATGTTCGACATGTTCGCGGGCGGCGCCCTCGGGCGGATGACGATCTTCGCGCTGAACATCATGCCGTACATCTCCGCGGCCATCATCATGCAGTTGATGACGGCCGTGTCTCCCAAGCTGGAGGCCCTCAAGAAGGAGGGCGAGAGCGGCCGCAAGAAGATCAACCAGTACACCAGATACGGCACCGTTCTCCTCGCCACGGTTCAGGCCTATGGGCTGGCGATCGGCGTGGAGGGCATGCGCGGCCCGTCTGGTGCGGCGGTTATCGATCCTGGCCTGTTCTTCCGCTTCACCACGGTCGTCACCGTGGTGGGTGGCACCATGTTCCTGATGTGGCTGGGTGAGCAGATCACCGCGCGTGGCGTCGGCAACGGCATCTCGCTGATCATCTTCGCCGGCATCGTCGCGAACCTGCCGTCGGCGCTGGCTGCGATCCTGGAACTCGGCCGGACCGGGGCGATGTCCGCGGGTTTCATCATCTTCCTGCTGCTGATGTCGGTCCTCGTGATCGCCGTCGTCGTGTTTGTCGAGCGCGCGCAACGGCGGATCGTCGTCCAGTATCCCAAACGCCAGGTCGGCAACCGGATGTATGGCGGCGACAGCTCGCATCTGCCGCTGAAGCTGAACAGCGCTGGCGTCATCCCGCCGATCTTCGCCAGTTCGCTTCTGCTGATGCCGACGACGCTCGCCAGCTTCGCCGCATCGGGTGGCGACGGGCCGGAGTGGCTGACCAGTATCGCGGCGTATCTGGGCCACGGGCAGCCGCTGTATCTGGCGCTCTACGTCTCGATGATCGTTTTCTTCGCCTTCTTCTACACGGCGGTGGTCTTCAACCCCGAGGAGACGGCGGACAATCTCCGCAAGCACGGCGGCTTCGTTCCGGGCATTCGGCCGGGCAAGAACACAGCCGACTATCTCGACTATGTCCTGACGCGGTTGACGGTGGTGGGTGCGATCTATCTGGCCCTCGTCTGCATCCTTCCGGAGATCCTGATCTCGCAGTACTCGGTGCCCTTCTACTTCGGCGGCACGAGCCTGCTGATCATCGTCAGCGTCACGATGGACACGGTCGCGCAGATCCAGTCGCACCTCGTCGCCCACCAGTATGAGGGCCTGATCCGCAAGTCGAAGCTGAGGGGGCGTCGAGGATGAGGATTCTCGTTCTTCTCGGGCCGCCGGGGGCGGGCAAGGGCACTCAGGCGAAGCGTCTCGAGCGAGCCTACGGTATCGTGCAGCTCTCGACGGGCGATATGCTGCGTGCGGCTGTCGCCTCGGGCAGCGATCTCGGTCGCGAGGCGAAGGACGTGATGGATGCGGGCAAGCTGATGCCCGATGCCATCATGACGGAAATCATATCCGACAGGATCGAGCAGCCCGACTGTGCTAACGGGTTCATCCTGGACGGCTTCCCCCGTACGCGCGCACAAGCCGAAGCGCTCGATGCGTTGCTGGACCGGAAGGGCTTGGCGCTCGACAAGGTCGTCGAGCTCAAGGTCGACGAGCAGGCCCTGGTGGAGCGCGTCTCCGGGCGTTTCGCCTGTGCCAAGTGCGGGGCGGGCTACCACGACAAGTTCCAGCCGCCGAAGCAGGCGGGTATCTGCGACGTCTGCGGCAGTACCGAGTTCATACGCCGGGCCGACGACAACGCCGAGACCGTGCGTGCGCGACTCTCGGCCTACCGCGAACAGACCGCACCGATTCTGCCCTACTACAGGGACAAGGGCGTTCTGGTCGAAGTGGACGGCATGGCGGACATAGACGAGGTTACGCGACAGATCGAACACGTGCTGAATGGCTAGGTGCGACTAGACCGCGCGAACCACCTAGGCGCGCGGTTGACACCGCACGGATCGTCACTATTATCCTTCGGCTCGTCTTTTCGGCCGGCGGCCAATCGGCGTTTTTCCACCATGGTGCTCTGAGGAGAGGCGAACGTGGCGCGTATCGCTGGCGTCAACATCCCCACAAACAAGCGCGTCGAAATCGCGCTGACCTACATCCACGGGATCGGCCGGGCGAAAGCTCAGGAGATCTGCGGGAAGATCGCCATTCCGGCCGAGCGCCGAGTGGGAGACCTGACCGAGGATGAGGTGATCCGGATCCGTGAATCCATCGACCGTGACTATCTGGTCGAGGGTGATCTTCGTCGCGAAGTCGCGATGAACATCAAGCGGCTGATGGATCTCGGTTGCTATCGCGGGCTGCGCCACCGGCGCGGGCTGCCGGTGCATGGCCAGCGGACGCATACCAATGCGCGCACGCGCAAAGGCAAGGCGCGTCCGATCGCCGGCAAGAAAAAAGTCACGAAGTAGTAAGGGTCGGATATGGCAAGGCCTGCGGCAGCAGCGACGCGCATCCGTCGCCGCGAACGGAAGAACATCACTTCCGGCGTGGCGCACGTGACCGCATCGTTCAACAACACGATGATCACGATCACCGACGTCCAGGGCAATTCGATCGCCTGGTCGTCGTCCGGCACCATGGGCTTCAAGGGTTCGCGCAAGTCGACCCCGTTCGCGGCGCAGATGGCTGCCGAGGACGCCGCCCGAAAGGCGCAGGAACACGGCATGCGCACCCTTGAGGTGCAGGTTCGCGGCCCGGGTTCGGGGCGCGAGTCGGCACTGCGGGCGCTGCAGGCGGCGGGGTTCGCGATCACGTCGATCCGCGACGTCACGCCAATCCCGCACAATGGTTGCCGTCCGCCCAAGCGGCGTCGGGTGTAGCGCCGTCTGTACCGGTTTCGGTGAAGTCGGGGCGCGGGAGCCGGCCTATATGGCCGGCCCTGGCTGTTTTTAGGGCGTTCCCGCGCCCTGCTCAGATTGCGACAAGGTGATAGATGTCTCCGATCAGCAAGAACTGGCAGGATCTGATCAAGCCCGGCAAGCTCCAGGTGGAGTCCGGGGACGATCCTCGCCGCGTGGCCACGGTGGTCGCCGACCCGCTCGAGCGCGGCTTCGGCATCACGCTGGGTAACGCGCTGCGGCGCATCCTGCTCTCCTCGCTTCAGGGCGCGGCGGTCACCTCTATCCAGATCGACGGCGTCCTGCACGAGTTCTCGTCGATCCCCGGCGTTCGCGAGGACGTCACCGACATCGTCCTGAACGTGAAGTCGCTCGGCCTGCGCATGCACGGCGAGGGGCCGAAGCGGATCTATCTGACGGCGAAGGGCCCCGGCCTCGCCACCGCCGGCATGATCGAGACCGGCGCCGACGTCGAGGTCATGGACCCCGATCTGGTGATCTGCACCCTCGACGAGGGCGCCAGCATCCGGATGGAACTGGTCGTCGAGAACGGCAAGGGCTACGTCCCCGCCAGCGTCAATCGCCGCGAGGATGCGCCGATCGGCGTGATCCCTGTCGATGCGATCTACAGCCCGGTGCGGACGGTCTCCTACAAGGTGGAGAATACCCGCGTCGGTCAGGTCACCGACTTCGACAAGCTGTCGCTGCGGGTCGAGACGAACGGGTCGCTGCGCCCCGAGGACGCGGTCGCTTACGCGTCGCGGATCCTGCAGGACCAGCTGCAGCTCTTCATCAACTTCGAAGAGCCCCGCGCCGTGGTCGAAGATTCCCACGCGCCGGATCTGCCGTTCAACAAGAACCTGCTGCGCAAGGTCGAGGAGCTGGAGCTCTCGGTCCGCTCGGCGAACTGCCTGAAGAACGACAACATCATCTATATCGGCGATCTGGTTCAGAAGACGGAGGCGGAGATGCTCCGTACCCCGAACTTCGGCCGGAAATCGCTGAACGAGATCAAGCAGGTGCTCGAAGGCATGGGCCTCCATCTCGGCATGGAGATCCCGAACTGGCCGCCGGAGAACATCGAGGAACTGGCAAAGCGCCTCGAAGAGC
The DNA here is from genome assembly GCF_040549485.1 of Constrictibacter sp. MBR-5. NCBI lineage: Bacteria > Pseudomonadati > Pseudomonadota > Alphaproteobacteria > Rhodospirillales > Allostellaceae > Constrictibacter > Constrictibacter sp. MBR-5. The sequence goes on along the minus strand of NZ_JBEPTK010000010.1, from coordinate 176,503 downwards.
CGTATTGAACGGCGCGACGAGCGGAACGCGCGCGAGCGCATCGGGCATAATTAGACGATCGAAGAAGGATAGGTGCCATGCGCCACGGGATGCACGGCCGCAAGCTGAACCGTACCAGCAGTCACCGGAGGGCGTTGTTCGCCAATCTGGCGGTGGCGCTGATCAAGCACGAGCAGATCACCACCACGCTGCCGAAGGCGAAGGACCTGCGCCCCTACGTCGAGAAGCTGATAACGCTCGGCAAGCGGGGCGACCTTCACGCCCGCCGCCAGGCGATCGCGCAGATCGGCGACGAGGTCATCGTCCGCAAGCTGTTCGACTCCCTGAAGGATCGCTACGCCAACCGCGCCGGCGGCTACACGCGGGTGCTGAAGGCGGGCTTCCGCTACGGCGACGCCGCGCCGATGGCGATCATCGAACTGGTGGATCGCGACGTGTCGGCGAAGGGTCAGGATTCCGGACCGCCGCAGAACCTCGACGACGAGGAGTCGGTTGCCGCCTGACGGCACCTGACGGAAAGAGTCGACGAGGGCAGCCGAGAGGCTGCCCTTTCGCATTTTCGGCACCGTTTCAAATCGGCGTCGCAGTTTCTAAATGCAGAGCCGGTTCCGCAGGGTCCGGAGGTTGCAGGATGGTCCGGTCGATCAGTCCGCGGGTTAATGCCGCTGTGTTCGGCCTCATTCTCGCTGTAGCGGCGGGGGCGCCGCCGGCGATCGCCGACCCCGCGATCCGGTGGGGCGATGCCGGGCGGCGTGCGCCCCAGACGCGGGGGGAACTCCAGCTCTCCTTCGCCCCGCTGGTGAAGGCCGCCGCGCCGGCGGTGGTCAACATCAACACGCGGCGCGTGGTGACCAGCCGCCGATCGCCGCTGTTCGCAGACCCCTTCTTCCGGCAGTTCTTCGGCGACATGATTCCCGAGGGTCAGCGCCGGCAGATCCAGAATTCGCTCGGCTCGGGCGTCATCGTGCAGCCGGACGGGCTCATCGTGACGAACGTGCACGTCATCGACGGCGCCGACGAGATCACGGTCGTGTTGGCCGACCGGCGCGAGTTCGACGCGACCGTCGTGCAGAGCGATCCGGGCACCGACCTGGCCCTGCTGCGCATCGACGCCAGGACCAGCGACCTGCCCTATCTCCCCCTGGGTGATTCGGACGCGCTCGAGGTGGGCGACCTCGTGCTGGCGATCGGCGACCCGTTCGGCGTCGGCCAGACCGTGACCAGCGGCATCGTCTCGGCGACGGCGCGCAGCGGCGCCGGCTTCAACAGCCAGGGTGTCTTCATCCAGACCGATGCCGCGATCAATCCGGGCAATTCCGGCGGCGCGCTGATCGACATGCAGGGACGGCTGATCGGCATCCCCTCGGCGATCCTGTCGCGCAGCGGGGGTTCGCACGGCATCGGCTTCGCGATCCCGTCCAATCTGGTCAGGGCGACGATCGGGGGCGGGCACGCCGCCGGCGGCCGGACCGTGCGGCCCTGGCTCGGCGGCTCCGGACAGGCGGTGACGCAGGATCTCGCCCATACGCTCGGGCTAGACCGGCCGCGTGGCGTGCTGTTGAGCGAGGTCTACGGGCGCGGGCCGCTGGCCAGTGCGGGTCTGCGTGTCGGCGATGTCATCCTCAACGTCGACGGTCACGACGTCGACGATCCAGCGGCGCTGCGATTCCGGATCAACACCCAGTCGCCCGGCGCGGACGTGCCGGTCCGCTTCTGGCGCGGTGGCAAGGTCTATGCGGCCCGGTTGCCGATCGAGCTCCCGCCGGAGGATCCGCCGCGCAACACCGAGACGCTCGTCGGCCGCCATCCGCTCGACGGCGCCACGGTCGCCAACCTCTCGCCGGCGCTGGTCGAGGAAATGGGCCTCGACGGGGGGCGCAGCGGTGTCGTGGTGCTCCAGGTGGAGCGTGGCAGCATCGCCGGCCGGTACGGCTTCCGGGCCGGCGACATCGTGGTGTCGGTGAACGGTCGCGACATCGCGCGTGTCGCGGACCTGCGCCGAGCGCTCGACGGTTCGCCGCGGACGTGGCGCCTGTCCGTTCGGCGCGGCGCGCGCATCATGAACCTGCAGGTCGGCTGATGGCGAATCTGTTCGAAGCGGCGGGTCTGGAGAAGGAGGCGCCCCGGCCGCTCGCCGACCAGCTCCGGCCGCGACGTCTCGGCGAAGTGGTCGGGCAGGAGCATGTGCTCGGGCCGCAGGGTCCCCTCGGCCGGATGCTTTCTGAAGGACGCTTGGCCTCCCTCGTGCTCTGGGGACCGCCCGGCTGCGGGAAGACGACGATCGCGCGCCTCCTTGCGCACGAGACGAAGCTCCATTTCGAACCCCTGTCGGCCGTGTTCTCCGGCGTCGCCGATCTGCGCAAGGTCTTCGATGCCGCCAAGCGGCGGCGGCAGACAGGGCAGGGGACCCTGCTGTTCGTCGACGAGATCCACCGCTTCAACCGTGCCCAGCAGGACGGTTTCCTGCCCTATGTCGAGGACGGCACGGTCATCCTGGTCGGCGCCACGACGGAGAACCCGTCCTTCGAGCTCAACGCGGCGTTGCTGTCGCGCAGCCAGGTGCTGGTCCTCAACCGCCTCGGCGACGAGGCGCTGGAGGAACTGCTGCGCCGCTCCGAGGTCGCCATCGGTCATCCCCTCCCGCTCGAGCCCGACGCGCGGCACGCCCTGAAGGCCCTGGCCGACGGCGACGGCCGCTACCTGCTGAACCTGGTCGAGGAATTGGCGAGGCTGAAGGGGGCGCCGCTCGACACGGCGGCACTCGCCGCTGCGGTCCAGCGCCGGGCGCCGCTCTACGACAAGAGCCAGGAGGGCCACTACAACCTCATCAGCGCCCTCCACAAGTCGCTCCGCGGTTCCGATGTCGACGCGGCGCTCTACTGGTTCGCGCGCATGCTGGACGGTGGCGAGGACCCGCGCTACATCGCGCGCCGGTTGACGCGCTTTGCGGTGGAGGATGTCGGCATGGCCGACCCGTCGGCTCTCCCGCACGCCGTCGCCGGCTGGGAGACCTACGAGCGGCTGGGTTCGCCCGAGGGCGAGCTGGCCCTGGCGCAGGTCGTGGTCCAGCTCGCGACCGCGCCGAAGTCGAACGCCGTCTACAAGGCCTACGGGGCCGCGCGGGCAGCCGCGAAGGAGACGGGCTCGCTGATGCCGCCCAAGCACATCCTCAATGCGCCGACGCGGATGATGAAGGACCTCGGCTACAGCAAGGGCTATGCCTACGACCACGATGCGGATGAGGCCTTCTCCGGCCAGAACTATTTCCCCGACGGCATGCCGCGGCGGTCGCTCTACCGCCCGAGCCCGCGCGGCGCCGAGGCGGAGATCGGCCGCCGCCTCAAGCACTGGAGCGAACTGCGGGCCCGCCGCAGCGACGAGGACGCATGAGTCAGCTCTTGACCGTCGCCCTCGGCGGCGCCCTCGGTTCGACGGCGCGCTACCTGTTCGTCGTCCAGGCCGGCCGTCTGCTCGGCATGGATTTCCCGTGGGGCACGCTTGGGGTGAACGTCCTCGGCTCCTTCCTGATGGGGCTCCTGATCGGTGCCGGTGCCCTCGTCCTGGAGATGAGCCAGGAAGTCCGCCTGTTCCTCGCCGTCGGCTTCCTCGGCGGCTTCACCACCTTTTCGTCCTTCTCCCTCGACGCGATGACGCTCTTCCAACGTGGCGCATGGCTGGCGGGGAGCGCATATGTGGGCGGTTCGGTGCTGGCCGGCCTCGCGGCCTTCGGCATCGGCATGGCGGTATGGAGACTTTGGGTATGACGACCGGGGTGCAGACTGTAACGGTGGCGGCGGACGAGGCAGAGCTTCGCCTCGACCGGTGGTTCCGCCGCCGCTTCCCGGAGGTCACCCACATCCGGCTTGAGAAGCTTCTGCGCACCGGTCAGATTCGGGTCGACGGGCGGCGCGTCAAGGCGGGCGAGCGGATGCAGCCGGGGCAGGCGGTGCGGGTTCCGCCGCTCGGCGCCGAGCCGCCGCCGCCCACGCGGCCGATTGCCACCCGCATGCGCAAGGTGAGCGACGCGGACGCCGAGCAACTGCGCAGCAGGATCCTGCACATCGATGACGAGGTGATCGCCCTCGACAAGCCCGCCGGCATCGCGGTCCAGGGCGGTACCGGCACGGACCGCCACATCGACGGCATGCTGGACGCGTTGCAGTTCGACTCGGTCGAGCGGCCGCGGCTGGTCCATCGCCTCGACCGCGACACCAGCGGCGTGTTGCTGCTCGCCCGTACCGCCCGGGCGGCGGAACGGCTGGGCAATGCGTTCCGGGGCCGCGACGCGCGCAAGGTCTACTGGGCGATCACCATGGGCGTCCCGAACCCGCGCCAGGGCAAGATCGACTTGGCCCTGGCCAAGCGCGGCGGGCGCGGCAACGAGAAGATGGGCCCGGACCCCGAGGAGGGACGTTCGGCGATCACGCTCTATTCGGTTCTGGAGACCGCCGGTAAGCGCCTGGCCTGGGTCGCGCTGTGGCCGCGCACCGGCCGGACGCATCAGCTGCGAGCGCACATGGCGGCGATCGGCACGCCGATCCTGGGCGACGGCAAATATGCCGGCGCCGACGCCCATCTGCAGGGGCTGAAGCTCTCCCGGACGGTGCATCTCCACGCGCGGAGCATCGCCATCGCCCATCCCAACGGCAGCGGTACGTTCTATGTCGAGGCGCCGCTGCCGCCGCATCTGGCGGAGACGTTCGCGTCCTTCGCCTTCGAGCCGGGGTCGGCGCCACGCGATCCCTTCGAGGGGGCCCTTTGAGAGCCGAACTTGCGATGTTGCGAACGGCTCGCATATAGGAAGCGGCTTTCGAACACAGCAAGGAGAACGAAATGCCCGACAACGCCGTGTTCGCCACCACACCCGGCCCGGATCTCCTGACCCTGTTGGAGACGCGCCGCTCGGTCCCGCCGGTCAGCCTCGTCGAGCCGGCGCCCGGCCCGGACGACCTGATGCGGTTGCTGACGATCGCGTCGCGCGTTCCCGACCACGGCCGCATGGTGCCCTGGCGGTTCGTCGTGTTCCGGGGCGAGGCGCGCACCGCGGCCGGGGAACGCCTCGCGGCGGTGCACAGGAGCAAGGACCCCGAAGCGCCGGACGCGATGGGCAAGAAGATCGCCACGTCGCTGTCGCGTGCCCCGCTCGTCGTCGCGGTGGTCGATCGCACGGCGCCGTCGCCGAAGATCCCCGAATGGGAGCAGCATCTGTGCGTCGGGGCGGTCTGCATGAATCTCGTCACCGCCGCGAATGCGATGGGATTTGCCGCCGTCTGGCTGACCGGATGGGCGGCCGGCGACGCCGATGCCCGCGCGGCCCTCGGCCTCGCGCCCGAAGAGAGCCTGGCCGGCTTCATCCACATCGGTACGCCGACGGAGCGTCCGGCGGAGCGCCCGCGCCCGGACGTGCCGTCTCTGGTGACGCACTGGGTCGGGTGAGTGGCGCGTCTCGCGTCGCACCGATAGCGACGCCGCGAGGGTGGGCTGACCGCGCTGCCCGCCTGCATGTATCCTGCTCCGGCAAGCCAAAGAGAAGCTGGGAGCACGCATGGGCATCGCCTTCGAACTGACCGACGAGCAGCGTCAGATGCTCGATTCGCTGTCGCGGGTCCGGCGGACGGTCATCGGCCCGAACGCCCAGCGCTGGCAGGACGGCAGCTTCCCCTATCCGAACATGGAGAAGCTGGCCGAGATCGGCATTCTCGGCATGGCGGTGCCGGAAGACTATGGCGGGTCGGGGGCCAGCGTTCTCGATACGGCGCTCGCGCTGGAGGAGATATCCAAGGGCTGCTACGTGACCGGAATGGCAGCCCTCGGCGAGGTCGGCGTCCAGACCCGCATCATCACCGCCTTCGCGCCCGAGAGCCTGAAGCGGAAATGGCTGCCGCGCGTCGCGGCTGGCGACTGCATCCTCTCCATCTGCATGACCGAGCCCGACGCCGGCACGGACCTGCCGAACATGCGCACCAATGCCGAGGTGCGCGACGGCAGCGTCCTGCTCAACGGCGCGAAGACGCTGATCAGTCGCGCGGCCGAGGCACATCTCTTCGTCGTCTTCACGCGCATCGACGGCGTCCCGGGCAGCAAGGGAATCGGCTGCGTTCTGGTCGAGGGGGGCACGCCGGGTCTCGCAGCGGAGCCGAACTACCACACGATGGGCGGCGAATATCTCTCCGATCTGCGCTTCGACAATGTCGAAGTGCCGATCGAGAACATGCTGCTGCGCGGGGACTCGCTGAAGCGGCTGATGAACGCCTTCAACGTCCAGCGCTGCCTGAACCCTGCGATCTGCCTGGGGCTCGCGGAATCGTCACTGGAGGAATCGGTCAGCTACGCTCGCGACCGCAAGGCCTTCGGCGGGCCGGTCGCCGACTTCCAGGGCATGCGCTGGAAGCTCGCGGACATGTACGTCCAGATCGAGGCCTGCCGCAGCATCCTCTACCGTGCGGCGGCGACGGCGAACCCTTTTCCCGATCCGACCCTGGCGGCCGCGGCGAAGATCTTCGTCAACGAGGCGACCATCCGGATCTGCAGCGACGGGGTCCAGGTTCACGGCGGCTACGGCTTCACCAACGAGTTCGCCGTCGCCCGCAACTACCGCGGCGTGCGCTACGGTAGCCTCGGCGGCGGCACGACGGAAACCTTGCGCAACCTGGTCGGGCGCGCGCTCGTCGAACGGCTCGACATCGAGACGGGGCTTCTCGCGTTCGGCACGGAGACCCCACGCGCCCGTTGAATTCCCGCACGCGCAGGCGCAGATTCGCGCCGCCCTCGGCCGATCGGCGGGAAAATCGAAACCCTCGGGCGACTACGGTCGTTGCTGAGCAGTGCCGGTAACAAAAGGAAACCGTTTGGAGATGGTGACCCGCAGGCAATTCGCCGCGCGTATGCTGGTGGGCGTCGCCGCCCCGGCGATTCTTCATCTCGTGCCCGGCATCATGTCCTCTGCGGCAGCGGAGCCGGCTCCGGTCCCGTTCGACTGGGACACGCTCGTGCGCCGCGTCGAGACGATGGCGGCGGCCGACTACCAGCGGCCTGGGGAGAGCCTCCCGAAGGCACTCGCCGATCTGGACTACGACCGCTTCAGGGACATCCGCTTCCGGAACGACCGGGCGCTGTGGCGCGACCAGAACCTCCCGTTCCAGCTGCAGCTCTTCCATCTCGGCTTCATGTATAAGACTCCCGTGGCCATCAACATCGTCGAAGACGGGATGGCGCGGCGCGTCGCTTTTCAGCCGGAGCTCTTCAACTACGGCAAGAACGATCTGGGCATCCTCCCGGCGGATCTCGGCTACGCCGGCATGCGCGTCCATGCACCGATGAACACGCCGTCCTACTATGACGAGGTGATCTCCTTCCTCGGGTCGAGCTACTTCCGGGCGATCGGCAAGGGGCAGATCTACGGGCTCTCCGCCCGCGGGCTCGCCATCGACACGGCACTGCCCTCCGGCGAGGAGTTCCCGGTCTTCCGCGAGTTCTGGGTCCAGAAACCGGCACCCGACGCGAAATTGATCCGCATCTTCGGCCTGCTCGACAGCCGCAGCGCGGTCGGTGCCTACGAGTTCGAGGTCTCGCCGGGCGATCCGACGGAGGTAAAGGTCAAGGCGCGCCTGCTCCTGCGCCAGGACATCGCGAAGCTGGGCCTGGCACCGCTCACCAGCATGTTCCTGTTCGGCGAGGAGAATGTTCGGAAGTTCGACGACTTCCGGCCGGAGGTGCACGATTCCGACGGCCTGCTGATGCACAACGCCACTGGCGAGTGGATCTGGCGGCCGCTCGGCAATCCGAAGAAGCTGCGCGTCAGCGCCTACCAGACCGAGGCGCTGCGCGGTTTCGGCCTGCTTCAGCGCGACCGCGATTTCCGCAACTACGAGGACTTGGAGGCGCTGTATCACCAGCGCCCATCCTGCTGGATCGCGCCGGTCGGCGACTGGGGGCCGGGCCGGGTCGAACTGATCGAGATTCCGACGGAACTGGAGAAGTACGACAACATCGTCGCCTTCTGGGTGCCCGCCGAGCCGGCGCGGGCCGGGGCGGCGCTGAACCTCGAATATCGGATGCTATTTGCCAGGCGTCTCGCCAATTACCCGCCCAGCGGACGCGTCGCCGCCACCCGAACCTCGCCGTCTCCGGGGGGGATCTCCGGGCGACGGTTCATCCTCGACTTCACCGGCGGGCGGCTCACCGATCTTAAGGCGAACGAAGCAGTTGAGCTTGTAGTTTCTGCTGGTCGGGGCCAGATCCTCACGCATACGGTCCAGAAAAACATGGTCACGGGCGGTTGGCGCGCGTTCTTCGATTTCATACCGGAGGATGCCCGTCCGACTGACCTGCGGGCCTTTCTGCGCTTGGGCTCGGACGACGTGCTGAGCGAGACGTGGAGCTATCAGTGGCCAGCGCCGTGACGGTGTGTCGCAGGAGCGGGAACCGTTTCCGGGCGGGTAAGTTGGCAGAGTCGCAATCGCCGTTGAGAGGGACGAATGGTGACTAAGGTCGCGGAAGATCAGCAGGGGTCCTGGGACGACGCGATGGATATTCCGGGCGTTCGCGGAAAGCTGGCGCCGTCGCCGGACGATCATCGCGCATGGACGGCATGGCTGAGCGCGACGGCCTTGCCGCAGGTGCAGCCGATGCGGATGCCCCAGCAGCGCTTCGAATATTGGCGGCTCGAGCGGCCGAAGACGACCGGGATCGCCGACGAGGCGGCCCCGGAGGGAGCGCTGGGCTGAGGCGACCCGCAGCAACCCATTCGGAGGTAAAGGGCCCATGTCGCATCGCGACCTCCTCGCCCTTCTGACCGTCGGGACGGCGGCGGCTTTCATCGTGGCGTTCGGCCACATCGTGACGGCGGACGGGCTCGACTGGCTCGACGCCGGCATGATCCTGTTGCACGCTGTTCTGACATTGTGGCTGGTGCACGGCCTCTGGCTCGCGATCGCCGGCTTCTGCGTCGTGGCCTCGCGCCGGCTGCGCGAAAGGTTCGGCGATCAACGGGCGGCGGAGCCGCTGCATGTGCGGCGGCAGCGGCGAAGCACATCGTCTGCCCGCACCGCCATCACCATTCCCGTCTACAACGAGGACGCGGTACGCGTCTTCTCCGGCATCCGCGCCATGCTCGAGTCGATCGACGCGACCGGCCACGGCGACGAGTTCGACATTTTCGTCCTCAGCGATACCCGCGACGGCGATCTGTGGCTGCGTGAGGAGGCGGAGTGGGCGGCCTTGCGGGCGGTCGATTCCCCCCGCGCCCGGCTGTTCTACCGCAGGCGACTGCGCAACGTCGGCCGCAAGAGCGGCAACATCAAGGACTTCCTAGAGCGCTGGGGCGGCAACTACGAGTATATGATCGTCTTCGACGCGGACAGCATCATGTCCGGCGAGACGCTCGTCGAACTGGTCCGCCGCATGAACGATGCGCCCGGCGTGGGCCTGATCCAGGTGCCGCCGCAGCCGACGCGCGGCGAGACTCTCTTCGCGCGTCTCCAGGAGTTCGCCTGCAGCGTCTATGGCCCGCTCTGCTCGGCCGGCCTTTCCTGGCTGGCACGCGGCGACGGCAATTTCTGGGGCCACAACGCGATCATCCGCGTGCGCGCCTTCGTCGAGAATTGCGACCTGCCGCACCTGCCAGGCCGCGCGCCACTCGGCGGCGAGATCCTCAGCCACGACTTCGTCGAGGCGGCCCTGATGCGTCGCGCCGGCTGGGAACTGCGGATGGCCGACGACCTCGGCGGCAGCTGGGAAGAGACGCCGCCGACGATCATCGACTTCGCGAAGCGCGACCGGCGCTGGTGCCAGGGTAACCTGCAGCACTTCCGCCTGCTGTTTGCGCGTTTCATGCATCCGTCGAGCCGCTACTATTTCGGCACCGGCGTCATGGCTTACGCGTCCTCGCTCGCGTGGATGAGCTTCCTGCTGGTCGGCGGCTACGAGATCGTTCGTCGGAGCCTGACCGAGCCCGTCTACTTCCAGGGCGACTCGTCCCAGCCCATATGGCCCGTGTCCGTCGAGCACGAGGCGGTCGCGTTGCTGACCCTCACGCTCTGCGTCCTCTTCGTGCCGAAGATTCTCGGGCTCATCCTGGTCCTGATCGACCCGCACCGGCGGCGCGCCCAGGGCGGCGCCATCCGCGTGACGCTCAGCGTGCTGATCGAGAGCATCTACTCCGCGCTGATCGCGCCGGTGATGATGATGTTCCACGCCAGTTTCGTCCTGTCGGTCCTCATCGGCGGCAGTGTCGGATGGGGAACGCAGCGGCGCGGCGTCGGCGGCACGGCGCTGGGGGAGGCGATCCAGGCCCACTGGCTGCATACGCTGATCGGCGTCGTCGCCGGCGTCGGTGTCTATGTTCTGGCGCCCGACGTGTTCTGGTGGACGCTCCCCATCGTTCTGGGCCTCGTCCTCTCGATTCCGCTCACGCTGCTTTCGAGCAGCACGAGGATCGGTCTGGCGCTGCGCCGCGCCGGGTTCCTTCTCGCCGAGGAAGAGGGCGCCCCGTCGCCGGTCCTCGCACGGCTCGAGCACATCCTGCGCCAGCGGGAGAAGCAGTCGCAGGAGCCGATGGACTTCCCGCGCGCCATCGCGGACGAACGGATGGCTTCGATCCACGCCGGTCTGGTACGGGCCTATGGCGAAGAAGCCGACGTGGATCCGACGGCGCTCGAAGCGATCGAGTCCAAGCTCCGGACCGAAGGGCCGGGGGCGCTGACCGGACAGGAGCGCGTGACGATCCTTCAGAATGCCGGCGCCTTTGAGCAGCTGCATCGCAGCTGGGCCGAGGCAGTTGCGAAGATGAAGCCGGCAGCGAGCCTCGACCCGGCAGCCTGAGCCGGGGCCGTGGCGATCATACCGTCATGAATTGAAGGGCGGCGTTCAGCCGCCGCCCAGATACTCGCCCATCCAGCGCCTGTAGTCGGCGTCGCGGGTAACGCGGTCGAGCAGGTCTTTCGGCGCCACGCCGGGCAGGGTGTCGGGACAGGCGCCGTCGCGGATCGCCTTCAGCGTATCGTGCACCGTCTTGATCGCCGCCATGAACGGCTGGTGGCCCAACAGGCAGATTCGCGCGCCGGTCCTGCCGAGCCACGCGCGGTCACGCAGGTCGCCCGACGCCGTTCCCAGCATCAGCGGTAGTTTGACCTCGGCATGGATCGCTTCGAGTTCCGCGCGGGTTCGCACGCCGACGAAGAAGAGAGCGTCGACGCCGGCGGCCTCATAGGCCTTGGCCCTGGCGATCGTGTCGTCCAGCCCGGTCACGCCGGGGGCGCTCGTCCGGCCGATGATCGTCAGGGATTTGTCCTGGCGGCCGGCGAGGGCGGCGCGCATCTTGCCGACCCCCTCTTCGATCGGCAGGAGGCGCGTTTTCCCAACCTCGCCGAATGGCTGCGGCAGGTCGGTGTCCTCGATCGTCAGCGCGGCGGCGCCCGCCGTCTCGAGTTCCTGAACGGTCCGCATGACGTTGAGCGCGTTGCCGTAGCCGTGGTCGGCATCGACCATCAGCGGCAGGGAACCGGCCCGGCAGATGCGGTGTGCCTGGGCCGCGAACTCCGAGAGCGTCAGCACGATAAGGTCCGGCGCGCCGAGGACGGTCATCGAGGCGACGGAACCGGCGAACATGCCGACCTCGAAGCCGAGATCCTCGGCGATGCGGGCCGAGATCGGGTCGAAGACCGATCCCGGATGCACGCATTCCGTTCCCGCGAGGACGGCGCGGTACCGTTCGCGCTGACGAGCCCAGTGCATCCGAGAGGTCTTCCGCTCAGATGACCGTGATGGAGGCGACCTCGGGGCCCTTGCGGCCCGCCTGGGTGGTCACGCTGACACGGTCGCCCGCTTCGAGCGTATCGAGGCCCGCGCGCTGCACGGCCTTGATGTGCACGAAGACGTCCTTGCCGCCGCCGTCGGGTGTGATGAAGCCGAACCCCTTCTCGGAGTTGAACCACTTCACCGTTCCCTCGAGCGGGCCGGTCGGGACGTCGGCATCGCCGCCGTAGCCGCCGCCATAGCCACCGCCGCTGGGGCCGGCGCCGAAGTCGCGCCGCGGCGGACGATCGGAGACCACTGCGGTCGAGGTGTCGACTTCCTGGACGGCGACGACCTGCGGGCCACGCTGGCCGCGGCCGATGTCACAGATGAGCGTCGTGCCTTCGGGCACTTCCGACAGGCCGGCGCGCTGCAATGCCGACACGTGCAGGAACGCATCGGGCCCGCCGGCGGCCAGGGTGACGAAACCGAAGCCCTTCTGAGCGTTGAACCACTTCACCGTGGCGCTGACGCCGGCCTGGTCGACGGCGATCGAATCGCCACCTCCACCGCCGGTCCGCGGCCGCATCGGCGGGGTTGATGTCGGCTCCCGGCCCATCGCGCGGGGAGGAAAACCCATGTCGGGGGGGGCATCGTCCCAACTCTCACGGGTGCGCCGGCGGCGCCGGCCATCGGTATCGCGAGACCAGTTCATTTCTTTCCGTCGTCCATGATAACAGCCTGAAAAAGCCCGGCGCCAAACTCGATCTCGTAAACCCGGACCATTCGTCTCACCTGAGAACGTCACCGCCCGCTTGACCGCCCTTGGCGGTATCGGCCGACGATCGACGATGCAGATACCTTGCCACGATGCGTCCGGCAATCGGCAATCCCGGAAGGCACCTTTTCCACGCACCGGCGAGGTTATACACAGTGTGCCGCAGTTGTGCGGCCGAAGTCCAGTGCGGCATTACGCCGAAGAACTCTGGAGATATCAATTGAGGCCGACCGCGCCGCCGAGCGTCGGACCGATCTCCGCGTTCACCACCAGGTCCGCCATGTCGTCCAGGTCGGTGGCCTCCCTGTTGACGATCGCGAGCTTCGCACCGTTCCGCTTGGCGACCACGGGGAAGCCGGCCGCCGGATAGACCACCAGCGACGATCCCACGGCGATGAACAGGTCGCACTCCAGGGTGGCGGCCTCGGCGCGCCGCATCTCGGCTTCCGGCATGGCCTGGCCGAACGAGATGGTGGCGGTCTTCACGAGGTCGCTTTCGCAGGCGTCGCAGATCGGCAGGGTTTCGTCGCTGGCGAAGGCGGCCTTGATCGGCCCGATCTCGTGCCGCTGCCCGCATTCCAGGCATTTTGCATAGGTGGCGTTGCCGTGCAGTTCGATCACCTGCTCGGCCGGAATGCCGGAGCGCTGGTGCAGTCCGTCGATGTTCTGGGTGATGACGTGGCTCACGACGCCGCGCCGGACCAGGGCCGCGACGGCGAGGTGGCCGCGGTTGGGTTCCGCCACGGTCATCGACTTGTCGGTTTCGATCTTCCGCCGCCAGGTCTCCCGGCGCGCCTCCACCGAAGAGACGAAGTCCTGATAGTCGATCGGCTTGAACCGGGTCCAGATCCCGCCGGGGCTGCGGAAGTCGGGAATGCCCGACTCGGTGCTGATGCCGGCACCGGTGAAGACGACGGCGCGCCGGGCGCTTCGGATGAGTTCGCGGAGTTGGTCCACCGGCGTCATGCGATCCTCCTTCCGCCACCGTGGGGCGTATGATGGTGTCGCCGGCTCAATGCGCCTCGCCGGAGGAGGCTGCAGGTCCGCCGCCGAGATGGGCGGCGACCGCCTTGCGGTGTGCGAGCATGCTGAACGGAATGCTCGCGGCGTAGACGAGGCCGATGACGGTCAGCGTCGCCCAGGGCACGCCAACCAGGAAGGCCGCCGTCAGCGCGCCGAGCAGCAGCACCGGCAGGACCGCCCGCGGCGGCACGCGCACCCGCTTGAACGAGAAGGTGGGCACCCGGCTGACCAGCAGGAAGGCGACCGTCACCAGCACGATGCCGTTCGGCAGCCAGTGCTGGAGGAAGTCGGCGCCGATCTCTTCCTGGAAGCTGAGCACCATCGGCAGCAGGACGAGCCCCGCTCCGGCCGGCGCCGGGACGCCGGTGAAGAAGCGGTGGGCGAAGGGCAGGGGCGCCGGATCGTCCAGTGCCGTATTGAAGCGCGCGAGCCGCAGGGCGACACACACGCAGTAGAGCAGCACCAGTGCCCAGCCGAGCGTCCCCGCGGTGTTCATCGTCCAGACGTAGAGGATCACGGCCGGCGCCACGCCGAAACTGATCACGTCTGACAGCGAGTCGAGCTCGGCTCCGAAGCGAGAGCTGCTGTTCAGCAGCCGCGCCAGCCGTCCGTCCGAGGCGTCGAGGATGGCGGAGACGATGATCGCCAGAACCGCGTTGCGCCAGTGACCGAGCAGCGCGAACTGGATGCCGGTGAGGCCGGCGCACAGCGCCAGCACCGTGATCAGGTTCGGCATGAGGCGCGCGAGCGACTGCGTGCGCAGCCGCCGCGTGCGGACGCGACCCCGCCTCATCTGCTGACCCCGGCCCGCGGCGCCTCGGACGATGCCAGGTCCGCGACGACCGTCTCGCCGCCGATCATGCGCTGGCCCGGTATGACCAGCGGCGACGTTCCGGGCGGCAGATAGAGGTCGGTCCGGCTGCCGAAGCGGATCATGCCGAAGCGCTGGCCGGCCAGGAGCTGGTCACCCTGGTTGGACCAGAGGATGATGCGCCGGGCGACGAGGCCGGCGATCTGCACCACCGCCATATCGCCCTGGCCGGTCTGAAAGTCGGGTTTCTGGAAGTCGGGTTCGACGCGTAGGGCCATGCGCTCGTTGTCGACGCTCGCCTTGTCGAGAGCCGCATTGACGAACTTTCCGGGTCGGTAATGCGTGCGCACGATGCGGCCGTCGCAGGGCATCCGGTTCACGTGCACGTCGAACACGTTCAGGAAGATGCTGATCCGCGGCAGCGGCGCATCGCCCATGTCCAGTTCCGGCGGCGGCGGCGCGTCCGTCACCTGCACGACGATGCCGTCCGCCGGGGCGACGACGATGCCGTCGCGGATCGGGGTCACACGGTCGGGATCGCGGAAGAAGAAGACGCACCAGACCGTGGCGAGCACGCCGAGCCAGCCCAGCGGCTCCCAGAGCCAGAAGAGGAGGAGGGTGACGACCGCGAAGATCGCGATGAAGCGCCACCCCTCGCGGTTGACCTTGAAATAGTCGAGTTCGAGCCGTTCAGGCGTTCCGAGCCGCAATCCGCCGGCCTCCGATCAAGAGTAAAGTCACACGCAAGAGATTGAGCTGCCGCGCCGCGGGCGCAAGGCGCCGCTGCCGCAAGGGGCGACGGCCGGATGCTAGGGCCGGCCCGCCACCTCGCGCATGAATGCCGTCATCCGGTCGATGGTTTCCGCGCGGGTGGGGCTGTTGAAGTTGAGGACGAGGTCGCTCACCCCCGCCTCGGCGAGTTTCGCCACATCGTCCTGTAGGGCGGCGGTCGGCCCGGTCAGCAGCCGGCGCCCGCCATCGTCGGTCTGCGCGGCCGTGGGATCGCTGAACCAGTTGGCGCTGTAGGCGAGGCCGATTCCGGCGGGGTCGCGGCCTGCCGCCACCGCCGCCCGGTGCAGGTCGGCGACGCCGGCGCGATAGCGCTCGATCGTGTCCAGGGGGTGGCGGGGATTGCTGCCGATCGGGTACCAGGCGTCGCCCAGGCGTGCCGTGCGCCGCAGTGCCGCCGGGCTCTCGCCGCCGATCCAGAAGGGCGGATGCGGCTTCTGCACCGGCTTCGGCGCGAAGGCGATTCCCGAGAAGCGCACGAATTCCCCGTCGAACGACGGATCGTCGGCGCGCCACAGCTCCTTGAACGCCGTCAGATATTCGTCGGCCATGCGGCCGCGCGCGGCGAACGGCACGCCCAGCGCCTCGAACTCCTCCTTCATCCAGCCGACGCCGCAACCGATGAGCAGGCGGCCCTTCGACAGCACGTCCACCGTCGTCAGCAGCTTCGCCTGGAGCAGGGCCGGGCGATACGGGATGACGATGATCGACGTCAGCAGCTTCACCCGCTCCGTCGCGCCAGCAACGAAGCAGAGGAGGCCGAGCGGGTCGAGCCAGTCGCCAACGCTGCCGCCGGGCCATTCGCCGGTCTCGCTGTAGGGGTAGCGCGAGTCGACCTGCCGCGGCAGGACGATCTGGTCGTTGACGGTGCAGTGTCCGAAGCCCAGGCGTTCGCCGGCCCGGGCGATCGCCGAGACGTCTTCCGGGGTCGCGAGCGGGCCCCGGGTCGGAAGGCTGAAGCCGAAGTGCATGCGCTGTCTCCCCGTCTTGTTCTATGCGGCCGCTCCCGCCCCGTCGGCGGCGCGATCGGATCAGATCAGCATCGCGCCTTCGAGCTGGAGCAGCGCCCGTTTCGTCTCGACGCCGTCGCCGCCAGAGAAGCCGGTGAGCCGTCCGTTGCCGCCGACGACGCGATGGCACGGTATCACGATGGGAATGGGGTTGCGCCCGCACGCGGTGCCGACGGCCCGGGCCGTCCCGTCCAGTTCGCAGGCGATGTCCCCATAGGTGCGCACCGCGCCATAGGGAATGGCGCACATCGCCGCCCAGACCGCTTGTTGAAAGTCGGTCCCGGCGGGCGCCAGCGGCAGGTCGAAGCGGCGCAGCCGCCCTGCGAAATAATCGAGGATCTGCCGCCGCGCCTCCGCCAGCAGTGGCGTCTCGTCCCGGGCGCCGTCGGCCGACCCCACCCAGCCGATGCCGACGACGGCGTCTGCGGTGGCGCGCACGGCCACCGGGCCGGTGCGTGTCTCGATCCGTATCTCCGCGAAGCATCTGTCCGACATGTCGGCCTCCTTCCCGGCAGTGTCCGCATCGTACCGCGCATGGCTGTCATTACCGGCACGGCCTTTGCGATCGCGCTGTCAGCACGTAGATAATTCCGCACCTCCCGCCGCGTCGCCAGCCTTCAGCCAGGATCCCCGATGCCTCTCTCTCCGTCCGCTCCGCGCCGGCACATCCATACCCGGCGGATCGAATGCCGCGGCTACCTCCGCGAGGATGGCCTCTGGGACGTCGACGCCTGGATCGAGGACACGAAGACCTATCCCTTCGAGAGTGAGCTGCGAGGAACGGTGGAGGCCGGCGGGCAGGTGCACGACATGGTGGCGCGCCTGACCCTGGACGACAGGCTGCTGATCCATGCGGCGGAGGCGGAGTCGCGCGCGACGCCCTACAGGATCTGTCCGGCCGCGGCCGCAGGCTTCTCGCAGCTCGCCGGCCTGCGAATCCGCCCCGGCTGGATGCGCGAGGTTGGCAAGGTCTATGGCGGCCGCGAGGCCTGTACCCATCTGTTCGAACTGATCCGCCCGATGGCTACGGTGGCGTTTCAGACGATCTATCCATGGCGCGAGCGTGAGGCGCAACTCGCGGGTCGGCCCGCCGCCGGTCGCTTCGCCGGGCCGCCGGTCGATTCCTGTTACGCCTATGCCTCCGACCGCGAGGTCGTCGCCAAGCTGCGCGCCGATCAGGCGCTCGGCTGTTCGACCGCCGCGTCGCGGAAATAGGTGATGACGTAGACCCGCACGGCTGCGGTCAGCGACGCCGTTCCGCGTTTCCGGCCCACCAGCGTGCAGATCTGGTTCACGGTCATCCCCTGGCGCTCGCAGATCACGTCCAACGCCTGCCAGAACTCCACTTCCAGCCGCATGCTCGTGCGCTGTCCGTTCACCACGATGTTTCGTGATTCCTGCCCCTGTTCAGGCATCGCCCCCCGCCGCCCCCGATCAGCCTCGTTCCTGCGCTCTCGAGGCTTCCTCCGGCGTTTCGGCCCGGATCTGCAGCGCGTGCACCGGGCCGGCCATCTCGTCCGCCAGAATTCCGTAGATGCGCCGCTGTCGTTCGACGCGCGTCGCGCCGTCGAACGCGGCGGCGACCACGTGAACCCTGAAATGAGTCTCCCCTCCCGGCCGCGCGCCCGCGTGGCCGGCATGCTTGTGCGAATCGTCGTGGACCTCCACGGCGACCGGGGACAACGCGTTCTCCAGTTTTCGCCTGATCGTCGTCGCTACGGACATTTCGAGTAAGCCCCTACTGTCGATACTACTGCCGTATTCTGCGTGTGTCGATACAACCCGGGTTACACAGGTGTGGTCTGCGTCGCGGTCGGTCGACGCGTACGTCGTGGCCCCGTGGGTCAGCTTGCAAGGCCGCTGGCGAGCGACCATACTTCATCACGTGGATCAGGCGAGACGGCATACCGACCTGCCGCCCTTCGTCGCCCGGCAGAGTGGGGCCCGCCGTTGCGATCATGACGGCTGTTCCGAGCCGGCGACCAACCGGGCGCCGCGGACGCGTGAGAATCCGGAAGAATTCTTCTGGTTCTGCCGCGAACACGCGCGCGCGTACAATGCGTCCTGGAACTGGTGCTCGGGCATGTCCCAGGAACAGATTGAGAAGCGCGTGCGGCGCGACACGGTGTGGGACAGGCCGACCTGGCCGTTCGCCGGGCGGCGCGTCGAGCCCGATCCCGAACCGGAGGATCCCTTCGAGCTGTTCGGCCGCCGCAGGCGCCGGCAGACCAGCCCCACCGAGCCTCTCTGGCCGCGGGGCAGTCCCGAGGCGCGCGCCCTCGACGTGCTGGAGTTCGACGGCCCCGTGACTCTGGCCGCCATCAAGGTGCACTACAAGGAGCTGGCGAAGAAGCTCCACCCCGACCGCACCGGTGGCTGCGCCGTGTCCGAGGACAAGCTCAAGCAGATCAACGAGGCATACGCGACTTTGCGCAAGAGCCTTTCGCCCTGACCATTTGCCCAGAAGCTGGAACCCATTGATGACTGCTCCGCAAGCCTCCGGAAACGGCGCCAAGATCCCTGCCGGCATGCCTGACACCAAGCTCTCGGTCCGCGAGACCTTCGGCATCGATACCGATATGGAGGTCCCCGCCTTCTCGGAGACCTCCGAATACGTTCCCGACCGCGACGAGGCGTACCACTTCGACCCGGACACCACGCTCGCGATCCTGGCGGGGTTCGCCTACAACCGTCGCGTCATGATCCAGGGCTATCACGGCACCGGCAAGTCGACCCACGTGGAGCAGGTCGCCTCGCGCCTGAACTGGCCCTGCATTCGGGTCAATCTCGACAGCCACATCAGCCGCATCGACCTCGTCGGCCGTGACGCCATCGTCGTGCGCGACGGCGTGCAGATCACGGAGTTCCGCGAGGGCATGCTGCCCTGGGCGCTGCAGCACCCGACGGCGCTGGTGTTCGACGAGTACGACGCCGGCCGTCCCGACGTGATGTTCGTCATCCAGCGCATCCTGGAGGTCGAGGGCAAGCTGACCCTGCTCGACCAGAACCGTGTGATCCGGCCGCATCCGGCCTTCCGCCTGTTCGCCACGGCGAACACGGTCGGCCTGGGCGACACGACCGGCCTCTATCACGGCACGCAGCAGATCAACCAGGGCCAGATGGACCGCTGGAACATCGTGGCGACGCTGAACTACCTGCCGCACGACGAAGAGGCGAAGATCATCCTGTCGAAGACACCGTCGATGCGGGACGAGAAGGGCCGCAAGACGATCGGCCAGATGATCAGCCTCGCCGACATGACGCGCCGCGGCTTCATCAACGGCGACATCTCCACCGTGATGTCGCCGCGTACGGTGATCACCTGGGCCGAAAACGCGCGCATCTTCGGCGACCTGGGGCTGGCGTTCCGCCTCACCTTCCTCAACAAGTGCGACGAGGCGGAGCGGCCGATCGTCGCCGAATACTACCAGCGGTGCTTCAACCAGGAACTGCCCGACTCCGTGCTCCGCGGCAGCCGGCCGCACTGAGCGGCCGGACGATCGGGAGCGGCGCGGGATGCGCCGGGGTGTCGCGCGACGGTGAATTGAGAGGCTGCAGATGAAGGAAGCGGAAACGCCGATCGAGGCATTTCGCCGTTGCACGACGGCGACCATGCGGGCGATGGCGGACCGGGGAACCCTGGAGGTGTCGTTCGGCCCGGAGGGCGCGACACGCCAGGGCGACCAGGTGAAACTGCCGATGCCGGCCCGCGATCTGCCGCGCGAGGAGGTCGCCCAGGTCCGCGGCGAAGCCGATGCGATCGCATTGCGCCTGCGCCATCACGACGGGGAGGTCTTCCGGCGCACGGCACCGGCGTCCGGTCCGGCCCGAGCGGTGTTCGAGGCGGTCGAGCAGGCGCGGGTCGAGGCTGTCGGCGCCCGCCACATGCAGGGGACGGCGGAGAACCTGACGGCCGCCCTCGACGAGCGGTGCCGCCGCCAGGGCTATGCGCGGATCCTCGACAAGGCCGACGCGCCGCTCCCCGAGGTCGTCGGCATGCTGGCGCGCGAGGCGCTCACCGGCCGTGCGCCGCCGGAGGCGGCTCGCCACGTCGTCGATCAGTGGCGGGGCGATTTCGAGGGCGCAGCCGGACGGTCGCTTGCCAGCCTGCTCGAGCATGTCGAGGACCAGGAGGCCTTCGCCCGGATCGCGCGGCAGCTCATCACCGACCTCCATCTGATGGACGAGTCCGAGAGCGACGAGAGCGAGGGCGACGAGAGCGAGGGCGAGCAGGACGGCACCGGAGAGGGCGACGCCGACAGCAGCGAGGGCGATTCGGCCAACCCGCAGGCGGCCCAGGGCGAGGACTCCGAGGAAGGCGAGGGCGAGGACGGAGCCGAAGCCGGCGCCGACGAGGCGGCGACCGAGATGATGCCGGGTGCCGGCGACGAGGAGCCGGGCAGTTCCTCGCCGCAGAACCTGCCGCCGGGCTTCGGTGCGAACGATCGGCGCCAGCCGGCCTACGCGCCCTATTCGGCGGAGTTCGACGAGGTCGTGCGTGCCGAGGACCTGTGCGATTCGGAGGAGCTGACGCGCCTGCGCCAGCACCTCGACCAGCAGCTGGCGCATCTCCAGGGCGTGGTCACCCGACTTGCCAACCGTTTGCAGCGCCGCCTCATGGCGCAGCAGCAGCGGTCGTGGGAGTTCGACCTCGAGGAGGGCCTGCTCGACGCCGCCCGTCTCGCGCGCGTCATCGTCAATCCGATGCACTCCCTGTCCTACAAGTTCGAGAAGAAGACCGAGTTCAAGGACACGGTGGTCACGCTGCTCATCGACAATTCCGGGTCGATGCGCGGCCGCCCGATCTCGGTGGCGGCGATGAGTGCCGACATCCTGGCCAGGACGCTGGAACGCTGCGGCGTGAAGGTCGAGATCCTGGGCTTCACCACCAAGGCCTGGAAGGGCGGCCAGTCGCGCGAGAAGTGGCTCGCAGAGGGCAAGCGGCCGAACCCCGGACGTCTCAACGACCTGCGCCACATCGTCTACAAGGAGGCGGATTCGCCGCTGCGCCGGTCGCGCCGCAATCTCGGCCTGATGCTGCGCGAGGGCATCCTCAAGGAGAACATCGACGGCGAGGCGCTGCTCTGGGCGCATCAACGCCTGATCGCGCGGCCCGAGGAGCGTCGGGTCCTGATGGTGATCTCCGACGGCGCGCCGGTCGACGATTCGACCCTGTCGGTCAACCCTGGCAACTATCTGGAACGCCACCTGCGCGAGGTCATCCAGTGGATCGAGCTGCGCTCGTCGGTCGAACTGGTGGCCATCGGCATCGGCCACGACGTGACCCGCTACTACCGCCGCGCGGTCACCATCTTCGACGCCGATCAGCTCGGCGGCACGATGATGGAGCAGCTGGCCGACTTGTTCGAGGAAGACAATCGCCGCGGCCGGCGTGCGGCCTGATCGCGCGTGGAGGCTGACGGGGCGGCCGGTTGGCGCAGGGCCTAGGAGCCCCAGCGTCGCCGGCGTTCCATGGCCTCCAGCTCCAGCCGGACGCAGTCGTGCAGGGTGGCGTAGGTCCGGTCGTATGCATGTGCCGCCCAGAGGCAGCGCCCCTGGGCCGCAGGCGAAAGAGTGGGCCAAGTCTGCGTGAGGATGGCGTGCGCCTCCTGCTCGCGCCGCTCGCAGGCTTCGCGCATCTCCGGAGAGCGTGCCTTGCCGGCGACGACCGCGACACGGCCGCAATGTCCGGAAACGTCGTAGCGCGGCAGCCCTTCGGCCACCGCCGGCCATGCCGGACCCGTCAGCAACAGTGCGGCAACGGCCAGCCGGATCCCCATGGGCCCCTCCGAGACGTCACGTCTCGTCAAGAACGACAGCATCGAGGCTCCGGTTTCCCACGATCGTGGTCCCGTTCAAGAGCAGCCGGCCGCGCGGGACTGCGCCGTCCCACGCGGCCACTCGCGACCCGCACCATCCTGACGCTGGGTCCCTGCTGCCGCCGATCGCAACCATCACCGGACGGACGAAGTATCTCCCGACATATGCCGTCGCGGTGTGAGCTGGATCACATGCGGCGGGCGGAACCCGCGGCGTCTCCGCGTGCGGCATGACACGCGCGATGGCTGTGCGCGGCCAAAGGCTGGCGCGACACCGAGGGGGGCATGCAGACATTATAAAGGGAGGTGCCAGCGCAGGGCGCTGATGTCGATGGTGCCGCCGGACAGAATTGAACTGTCGACCCCACCCTTACCAAGGGTGTGCTCTACCCCTGAGCTACGGCGGCTCCGATCGAAGCGGGCGGACAATGCCACAGCGTCCGTTCCGCGGCAAGCCGAGCGATCCCGTCCCGGCTGCGCGGCAGACATGGTGGATTTCGCCGCGGCTCGCAAGCGTAAAGCGTCAGGCGTGGCCGACGGCCTGTGCGGCGACGAGCTCGTCGAGCCGGCTGACGCGGACATAGAGGCGGTGGCTCCGTTCAAGCAGCACGCGCAGTTCCTCGGGCAGCTGGGCGTTGCCGCTGGCATTGTCGAAGCAGACCGACCGGCCGCCGAGCCGATGCTCGGGGCGTGTGGCTTCGCTCCA
Organism: Constrictibacter sp. MBR-5; assembly: GCF_040549485.1. NCBI lineage: Bacteria > Pseudomonadati > Pseudomonadota > Alphaproteobacteria > Rhodospirillales > Allostellaceae > Constrictibacter > Constrictibacter sp. MBR-5. Next base: position 153,834 of record NZ_JBEPTK010000010.1, on the reverse strand, counting down.
CGCGAGTTCGCCCTCGGCGATCGCCTTCTGCACCATCAGCCAGGCGATGACCTGGGTGATCTGCGTCGTCATCCGCGTCGCCTCCAGGGTCATCGACAGGCGGTCGGCCGACGCCAGGCGATCCCGTTCTGCGGGCTCGGCGCGGATGAGCCAGTCGCGCGCCTCGATCAGGAGGTCGATCGCTTCGTCATAGGTCCGGTTCATGAAGGTAACCGGTCCGCCTGCGTGTCGAGGCTCTGCCATGGTCCCCGTGGTCTCCAGTGTGTTCTCCATTCCCGGAGGCTACCATGCGCCGCCGGTGCCGGATCGGCCGCGACGGGCTATAAGATCGGTAACGAAGGCTTAACCGTCCGGTTCGCCCTGCTCGCGGTCGGGCCGTCGGCTGCAACGGGGCGATGACACCGCCCGGAGTTGCGCTAGACTTCCGGACATGGAACCGCGCGACGACATCGCCTCCTGGCTTGCCGAGTTGCCCACGCCCTACGAGGTGCTGGCACCGGCCGAGCAGTCGCTGCCGGTGGTCGTGGCGTCGCCGCACAGCGGCAGCATCTACCCCCGCGCCTTCGTCGCGACTTCCCGCCTCGATCCGATGACGCTGCGACGGTCGGAGGATTGTTTCGTCGACGAGATCTACGGTCGCGTTCCCGACCTCGGCGCGCCGCTGATCCGGGCGCTCTTCCCGCGCGCCTTCCTCGACGTCAACCGGGAACCGTTCGAGCTCGATCCGCGCATGTTCGAGGACGCCCTGCCGGGCTGGGTCGTCAGCCGCTCGCCGCGCATCAGCGCCGGCCTCGGAACGATCGCCCGGGTGGTCGCCAGCGGCTGCGAGATCTATCGCAGCAAGCTGCGATTCGAGGAGGCGCTGCAGCGCGTCGGCCGCCTCTATCGGCCCTACCATGAGGCTCTGGCCGACCTGGTGCGGGAAACCCGTCGCCGGTTCGGCTACTGCATCCTGATCGACGCCCATTCCATGCCGTCGATGGGCGGCCGGGCGGGGGACGAGCTCGGCGACAGTGGTGTCGACTTCGTCATCGGCGACTGTCACGGCGCATCCTGCGCCCCGGAACTTCCGGACCTGGTCGAGGGCCTGCTGAGCGGCATGGGGTACAGCGTCGTGCGCAACGATCCCTATCCTGGTGGCTTCACGACCCGACACTACGGCCGCCCGGCGATCGGCGTCCACGCCGTCCAGATCGAGGTCAATCGCGCCCTCTACATGGACGAACAGAGCTATGTGCGGCGTCCGGAACTGACCCGACTGGCGATGGACCTGACCCGTCTGGTCGGCGCCGTGGGCGGCACGCGCCCCTCGCCGATGGAGTGAGCCGTTCCCCGCCCATCCCTTGCCGGCCGATCGTTCGGCGGCCGCCGCTTTCGTTCCGAAACGCGGGACAAAAAAAGGGGCCGTGCTTTCGCACGGCCCAAGTTCAGGGAGGAAACGCCCAAGATGGGTGTACGACAGAGCGGCGGGCGCCGCCCGTGTCGCACTGCAAAAACTAGTGTCTCGCACATGCGGTGTCAAGCGGTAAGGGAAAGCCGCGATATTTCCGTATCTTCCAGGATTTCTGCCGGCGTCGTCCCGGAATTCGCCGCACAATCTGCTGCAATGCAATAAACGCATGGCGCCCCTGCATTCGATGCACGCATGTGCAGATGGTCGAATGTGCGGCGCTGGCAACCCGGTGCGTGGCATAATGGCGAGAATGCTTCGTGAACGGTGGCCTCGATATGACGTTGGTCACACGGAACCGACGAGGCATTCGAACCACCCTCGCGGCCGCATTGGCATCCCGTCCGGAGACAGCAGAGCCCTCATGAGCCGACTGATCGTGATCTCGAACCGCGTCGCCCGGGTCACCGAGGGCAAGGCGGCCGCGGGCGGCCTCGCCGTCGCGATGCTGGCGGCTCTCAAGGCATCCGGGGGGATCTGGTTCGGCTGGAGCGGCGAGACCAAGGCTAGCCCGCCCGAGCAGCCGCACATCCATCGTGTCGGGCGCCTCACCTACGCCACGATGGATCTCAGCCAGCAGGACCTGGACGAATATTACAACGGCTTCGCCAACAGCACGCTCTGGCCGCTGTTCCACTACCGCGTCGACCTGATGAGTTACGCCCGCACGAACTTCGCGGGCTATAGGCGGGTGAACAGCCTGTTCGCCCGCAAGCTGAACCCCCTCCTGCGCGGCGAGGACATCATCTGGGTCCAGGACTATCACCTCATCCCGATGGGGGAAGAACTGCGCCGCGCCGGGGTGCGCAACCGGATCGGCTTCTTCCTGCACACGCCCTTTCCCGCCTACGAGATTCTCACGGCGCTGCCCGAGCACGAGACGCTGATCCGCGCGCTCTGCGCGTACGACCTCGTCGGCTTCCAGACCGAGAACGACCTCAATGCGTTCCGCGACTACATCCGCTTCGAGGCGCGGGGCGAGGTCCTCGGCGACGGACTGTTCCGGGCCTATGGTCGTACCTTCCGCGCCGCCGCCTATCCGATCGGGCTCGACACCGACACCGTCGAGGCGCAGGCGGCGGAGGCTGCCGGCAGCCGGCACACGGAGCGCCTGCGGGCCAGCCTGGGCGGGCGCTCGCTGATCATCGGTGTCGACCGCCTCGACTACAGCAAGGGAATTCCCGAGCGATTCCAGTCGTTCGAGAACCTGATGAGCGCCTATCCCGCGAATCGCGGCCGGGTGACGTTCATGCAGATCGCCCCGCCGTCGCGCACCGACGTGCAGCAATATTCCGAACTGCGCGAGCGGCTCGAACATATGGCAGGCAGCATCAACGGACGCTTCGCCGAGTTCGACTGGGTGCCGGTGCGCTATCTGAACAAGGGCTTCAACCGCCGCACCCTGACGGGGTTCCTGCGGACCAGCGCCGTGGGACTGGTGACGCCGCTCCGCGATGGGATGAACCTCGTGGCGAAGGAGTATGTCGCGAGCCAGGACCCGGAGAACCCCGGCATGCTCGTGCTGTCGCGCTTCGCTGGTGCCGCCCGCGAGCTCGGTGCCGCCCTGATCGTGAACCCGCATGACTGCGAAGGCGTCGCCGACGCCCTGCAGCGCGCGCTCGACATGCCCTTGGGGGAACGTCGCGAGCGCTGGGAGGAGATGATCGCGGTGCTCCGGCGCAACGACATCACCGCCTGGCGCGAGCGCTACGTCGATGCGCTGTCGGCCATGCCCGAGGGAGCGTTCTGACATGTCGGGTGTCGGAGCGGCGGACGGCGCGGCGCTGGTGGCCGACATCGGCGGCACGAACGCCCGCTTCGCCCGGGTCGGGACGGACGGCCGACCGGTCGGGCCGCTCACCCTCCGCGCGGAGGATCATGACGGCCTGGCCGAGGCTGTGGAGGCCTACCTGGAGGCGCTGCCCGCGTTTCCCCGGCCGCGGCGCGCGGCTTTTGCGGTGGCCAGCCCGATCATCGGCGACCGCGTATCGCTGACGAACCGGAACTGGGCCTTCTCGATCGAGGCGGTGCGCCGCCGGCTAGGACTCGACCGGTTGGAGGTCATCAACGACTTCACGGCTGTCGCCCTGTCGCTGCCCCGTCTGCAGCCGCATGACCTGCGTTCCGTCGGTGGCGGCAAGGCTGTCGCTGGCGCACCGCTCGCGGTCCTCGGACCAGGGACCGGGCTCGGGATGTCCGGCCTCGTGCCGGCGATGGGCCGCTGGGTGGCGCTGGCGGCGGAAGGCGGGCACGCGACCATGTCGCCCGCCGACGATCGGGAGAGCGAGGTCCTGCGCCTGCTGCGAAACCGCTACCACCACGTGTCGGTCGAGCGGGTCGTGTCGGGGCAGGGGCTGGTGAACCTCTACGAGTCGCTGGCTATGGTCGAGGGGGCGCGTGCCGACGCCCTCGATCCGGAGGATATCACCCGCCGGGGCGCCGCCGGCGACCCGCTCTGCCGCGAAGCCGTGGACATGCTGTGCTGTATGCTGGGCACCGCCGCCTCAAACCTCGCCCTCACGCTGGGCGCGCGGGGCGGCGTCTTCATCGCCGGCGGCATCGTGCCCAGGCTGGGCGACGTATTCCTGCGATCGGGGTTCCGCGAGCGGTTCGAGGACAAGGGTCGATTCCGCGCCTATCTCGCCGCGATCCCGACCGCGGTCATCGTCGATCCGGTGCCCGCCTTCCTCGGTCTCGCGGCACTGCTCGAGGACGAGAAGCCGGGCGTCGCCGCCTGAGTCCGGTCGTCCGGACGGTCTCTGCTTTCGGAAGCGCGTTGCGGACGCTTCAGCGCGGCAGGGTCGAGAAGCGGATGGTCCCCTCGGCCAGCCCCCGCTCCACGATCGCGCCGCCGCCGGCGCGCAGCATGAACTCCAGCCGATGGTCGCGATATTGCCGCGGCCGTTCTCCCGACAGGGCCTTCGCGCGGATCTCCGCGGCGGTCGTGGTCAGGGCGGCCTTCGCATCGGCGAGCACCCGTCGCGTGCTCTCCCGCGCCCGCATCCGCGCGAGCCAGAGCGCCAGCGGCGACCCCGGCTCGGCACCATGGCCGTGGAAGGTCGCGCTGGCGAGGTAGGGGAAGACGGTAATGTCGCACATGCCGAACCGGTCCCTGCCGAACCAGTCGTGATCGCCGAGTGCCCGCGCGAGCCACCCGCGCAGGCCCGCGAGTTCTTCGCCGGCGCGTGCCAGCATACGCTCGGCCAGTTCGCCCTCGGCGCGGTGCATGACGCGGATCTCCGTCAGCGCCCAGTTGATGGCCTCGAACTGCGTGTCGCAGACTGCGGCGATCATGCGCCATCGGGCGGCGGCCTCGGGCGAGGCCGGCCGCAGCGCGGGCTCCGGCCATTTGTCCTCGAGATAGTCGAGGATCACGTTCGACTCGAAGACCGCGAAGCCGTCGTCGATCAGGGCAGGGACCTCGTGGCGTGGGCTCGCGGTGGCGAAAGCATCGTCGGGCGCCCCCAGCGTCGGCACCCGCACGTCGAATGCCAGGCCCTTCTCGATCATCGCCATCTTCACCTTCTGGGCGAATGGCGAGAGCGCGACATCGTAGAGCAGCAGCATGGCGGGTCCGGTTGACGGTCGGCAGACGCCACGATCCCGCACCACGCCCGGGGCGATGTCAACCGGCCGGCAGAGGGCCGTGCAATCGATCCCTTCGTCCGCGCCCGCGATCGGCATAGCATGCGGTCTCACGAGCTCCCGAACCCGCGAACGACGGCCGGCATTCCCATGAACCTGTCCACCTCCCGGGCCCTGGTACGGCTCGCCGCGCTGCTGCCGCCGGAGACGGCGCACCGCCTGGCGCTCCGCGCCCTGGCGAGCGGCCTGCTGCCGCGCGACACCACTCCCGACGACCCCGTCATGGCGGTCGAACTGTTCGGCCGCCGCTTCCGCAATCCGGTCGGCATCGCCGCGGGCTTCGACAAGCATGCTGAGGCGATCGCCGGGATGCTGGCGCAGGGCGCCGGCTTCGTCGAGATCGGCGGCGTGACGCCGCTGCCGCAGCCGGGGAATCCGCGCCCGCGCCTGTTCCGGCTCGCCGAGGACCGCGCGGTCATCAATCGCATGGGGTTCAACAGCGAAGGCTCCGCGGCGGTGGTCGAAAGGCTGGCGCGCTTCCGGCGCGACGACCCGGCCGCGACCGGCATCGTCGGCGTTAACATCGGCATGAACAAGGAGACGCGCGACCCGGCGGCCGACTTCGCCCACGGTGTGCGCGTCTTCGCACCCCACGCCGACTTCCTGGTCATCAACGTCTCGTCGCCCAACACGCCGGGATTGCGCAGCCTCCAGGGGCGGGCGGCTCTGTCGTCGCTGCTCGGCCGCGTGGGCGAAGCGCTGGGGGAGGCCGTCTCGGCACGCGCCCCGGCCCTGCTGGTCAAGGTGGCGCCCGACCTCGACGAGGCGGGGGTCGCCGACGTCGCGGAGGTCCTGCTGGACCTGCGGCGGCCCGCCGGCGCCCTGCTGGTCCAGGGGCTGATCGTCGGCAATACCACGATCGCCCGTCCCGACGGGTTGCGCAGCCCGCACCGCAAGCAGGCGGGCGGGCTCAGCGGCCGTCCGCTGTTCGACCTGTCCACACAGGTTCTCGCCCGGTTCCACGGTGCGCTGGGCGGGGCGATGCCCTTGGTCGGGGTCGGCGGAATTTCCAGCGGTGCGGACGCCTATGCGAAGATCCGCGCTGGGGCGACCCTGGTGCAGCTCTACTCGGCCCTGGTGTATGACGGGCCGGCGCTGATCGGGCGGATACGACGGGATCTCGCGGCGCTCCTGAAGGCCGACGGCTTCACGTCGGTCGCCGAGGCCGTCGGCACCGCCGCGGTCCGTCCAGTTTAACTCAAAATTCAGCATGGCCGCCCCACTGTCGGGGCATCCTCATCGGAACCGCTTCATGTCCCTCGTCGCGCACGTCTTCATAGCGATCGGTTACGCCGTGTTCGCGATCGGTGGCGCGGTCGGGCTTGCGGCGGAAAGCCCGGATGTCGGCGCGGCGACCGCCGCGGCACTCGGCGGCTGTGCCGCTTTGGCGATCGCCGTCATGCATCTCGGCTGGCTCGGCTGGCGCAGCGAGACGGCGCTGCGCCGGCAGCTCGACGGCCTGCGCGACGACCACGACAAGGTTGCCGCGGAACTCGATCGGGCGCGCGACGAGGCTCGCCAGATCTTCGCCGCGCTGGAGCGCGCCGGACACGCGGGCGGCGGCCTGAAGGAGGTCATGGCCGAGGTGCGTGTGCTGCAGAGGCTGGTCGAGCAGCTGTGGGCGCGGGAGGGCAGTCCGGCCGCACCGCCGCGGATCGTGTCCCAGAACGGTGCTGCCCCGGTTTTGACGCCCCTGGCGTCCGCTTCGGGTCCGACGGCGGAGGCGGACGAGCATTCGGTGCTGGACACCGTGCGCCGGTCGCTCAGCGCCGGCCGGGTCGAGCTGTTCCTGCAGCCGGTGGTCGGCCTGCCGCAGCGGCGCCGGCGCTTCTACGAGTGCTTCTCGCGCCTGCGCGCCGAGGACGGTACCTTCGTCAATCCGGAGGCCTATCTGCCGCTCGTGGCGCGCGAGAATCTGCTCCCGGCGATCGACAACATGCTGCTCTTCCGCTGCATCCAGTTGATCCGCAAGGCACGCACGAAGAATGCCGGGGTCGGCTTCTTCTGCAACATCTCGCGCCGCAGCCTGGCCGACAGCGACTTCATCGGCGACTTCATCGATTTCCTGCGTCAGAACGACGACCTCGCGTCCAACCTGATCTTCGAGATCGCGCAGCCCGACGCCGACCTGTCGGACCCCACGATGATCGGCCATCTCGACCGGCTCGCCCGCGCCGGCATCCGCTTCTCGCTGGACAATGTCGAGGATCTGACGGTCGATCCGGCGATGCTGGCGCAGCGCAATTTCGGCTTCGTCAAGGTCGCCGCGTCGCTGTTCCAGGACGCCGACACCCAGGGCCCGTGGGAGGGCTCGCTCTTTCAGCTGCGGCGCCGGCTGGCGGATCACGGGATCGTCCTGATCCTGGAGAAGATCGAGACCGAGCGGCAGCTCGTCGAACTGCTTGAGTTCAACATCGAACTCGGTCAGGGCTACCTTTTCGGCGAGCCCCGCCTCAGTTCCGACGCCGCCTGAGGGCGTTCCGGGGTCACGTTTACAATCCGCGAGGCCGCCACTTAGAGTCGCTGCCAAGCCGCGCTCAACGGCGACCGGTCGCACGACGGCCGGAGTGGAAACGGCCGAAGGAAACGCCCCGTTGAAGACATCCCTCTTCTACCTGCCGTCGATCGGCAGCCGTGCCGAGATCGAGGCCGGCATGGCCGGCCTGCGCGGCGACCTCTACACGCGCATGCTGGCCGAGCTCTCCGGCCAGGCCCGTCTCGCCGACGACCTCGGCTACGACTCGATCAGCTTCACCGAGCATCATTTCCAGATCGAGGGAATGGAACTCTCCAACAATCCGGTCCTGCTCGATCTCTACATCGCGATGCAGACGAAGCGGATCCGGGTCGGCCAGCTCGGCATCGTGCTGCCGGCCGAGAACCCGCTGCGCGTGGCCGAGAACATCGCCATGCTCGACCACATGACCGGCGGACGCGCCAATGCCGGCTTCGCGCGCGGCTACCAGCGGCGCTGGGTCGACATCATGGCGCAGCAGACGCACGGCATCCACGGCGCCGCGCCGAACCAGCACGACGAGATCGACGCCGCCAACCGCGCCGCCTTCGAGGAGAATTTCCGGCTCATCCGGAAATGCTGGACCGAGGACCTGATCGCGTTCGACGGCACCTACTGGAAAGTGCCGGCCGACGGCACGCCCTGGCGCCTGCCGGCGACCGACATGTTCGGCGGCGGCGTGGAGGATGGTATCGTCAAGGCGGTCGCGGTCGTGCCGAAGCCGCTGCAGAAGCCGCATCCGCCCCTGTTCCAGCCCTTCGCCTCCTCCGAGGCCAGCATCCGCTGGTGCGCGCAGGAGGGCGTCACCGCGATCCTGCCGCCGCTGCACCGCAAGACCGAGCGCCGCCTCTACGAGGTCTACGCTGCCACTTCCGGCCGGGCGCTCGGCGACGGCGTCGGCATCCTGCGCGACCTGGTGATCGCAGACACGGACGCCGAGGCCCAGGCGCTCTGGGAGAATTCCAGCCGCTTCGCCGCCAAGGTCTGGTTCGAGCCGTTCGGCTTCCGCCGCGGCATGGTCGACCCCGACGACGGCAGCATGCCGTCGCCGGAGGAATTCCTGCGCGACGGCTACGCCCTGGTCGGATCGGTCGACACCGTCTGTCGCCAGCTCGAGGCGGCGGCGGCGCGCGTCCCGCTCGACTGGCTCTTCTGCTGGATGTTCAACGGAATGATCCCGCACGAGAAACTGATGCGGACCATCGAATTGTTCGCTACTCAGGTCCTTCCGCGGTTCGGCGTGAAGCCGGCCGCATGAGCGACGCACAAGGCAGGCGATGACCGACACGGCAACGAGGCATATCGAGGGGCTGCGGCAGATCGCGTCCTCGTACGACGGCTATCTGGTCGACCTCTGGGGCACGGTGCACAACGGCGTGGCGCCGCTCCCCGGCGCGCCCGAATGCCTCGCCGCGCTGAAGGCGGCCGGCAAGAAGGTCTGCCTTCTCTCGAATGCGCCGCGGCGCGTACGCTCGGTGACCGCACGGCTCGACGAGATGGGAGTGCCGCGCAGCAGCTACGACCATGCCATGTCGTCGGGCGAGGCGACGCACCTAGCGCTGCGCGACCGCACCGACCCCTGGCATGCGGCGCTCGGCGCGCGGTGCTTTCACCTCGGCCCGCCGCGCGACAACGATGTGCGCGAGGATACGGGGCTCGAGATGGTGCCGAGCGTCGAGAAGGCCGACTTCGTCCTCGCCACGGGCATCGACGACTACGCCGATCCCATCGAGAAGTATGAGGGCGTGCTCGCCGAGGCGGCGGCGCGGCGCCTGCCGATGATCTGCGCCAATCCGGACCTGGTGGTGATCGTCGGCGAGCAGATGTCGATCTGTGCCGGCATGTTCGCCAAGCGCTACGAGGAATTGGGCGGCGAGGTCTTCTATCACGGCAAGCCGCATCCCTCGGTCTACCGGACGTGCCTGGAACTGCTCGACCTGCCGCCCGAGCGGGTTCTGGGCATAGGCGACAGCCTCCGCACGGACATCGCCGGTGCGGCGGCGGCCGGTCTCGACTCGCTGCTCCTCCTGGACGGCATCCACGGCGAGGAGATCGCCGCCATGCCCGGCGCCAGTCTGGACGAGCGCCTCCAGGCCATGGCACGCCGCGAGGGCGCCAGCCCGACCTATGCCGCCGGCAAGATGGTCTGGTAGGGGAAGCTCAGTCTTCGGTCAGCAGGTCGGCCGGTACGGGAAACCGCTCGTCGACCGACGCCTTCAGCCGGTTGAGCGCGCGCCGTTCCAGCTGGCGGACCCGCTCCTTCGAAACGCCGAGTTCGCGACCGAGCGCCTCCAGCGTCACCGGCTCCTCCGTGAGCAGCCGGCAGCGCACGATCCGCTGTTCCCGGTCCGGCAGGGAGGCGAGGGCGCTGCGCAGCCAGCGCCGCCGGTGCGCCCTGTCGTGCAGCCCGGTGACCACCGCTTCCGGCGATGGCCGCGTGTCGGGTAGCAGGTCCTGCCAATTGTCGTCGCCCTCGTCGCCGATCGGCGCGTTCAGCGATTGATCGATGGCGGCGATGCGCATCTCCATCGCCTCCACGTCCCGCCGCGGCACGCGCAATTCCCTGGCGATGCGTTCGCGGCCTTCGCCGTCAAGCGGGCTGCCCGACTGTCCTTCGATGCGCGCCCGCAGGCGGCGCAGGTTGAAGAACAGCGACTTCTGTGCCGAAGTCGTGCCCGTCCGGACGATCGACCAGTTGCGCAGGATGTAGTCCTGCATGGCCGAGCGGACCCACCAGGTCGCATAGGTGGAGAAGCGCACGCCGCGTTCGGGCTCGAAACGGGCCGCTGCCTGGAGAAGGCCGACATTGCCTTCCTGCAGGAGATCGCCGGCCGGGAGGCCGTAGTTGCGGAAGCGGGACGCCATGCCGGCGACGAGGCGGGCATAGGATCGCACCAGTTCGTGAAGCGCGTCCTCGTCTTCGTCCTCGCGCCACCGGATCGCGAGTTCCTGTTCTCGTTCCCGCGTGAGGAGCGGGGTCGACATCGCCGACCGGATGAAGGTGGCGCTGACCTGTCTCGCGGTCTGATTGTCGACGTAACCCATCGTGCTGGCTCCGAACCCGACCTGCCCACACCGGCTATCTATTTACGGTGGAGGGTGGGTTTCGGTTCAAAAAAGCCGAGAGGTATCGTCGGAGGGGCGGCGCACCGGCCGTTCAAGGCCCCGAGAAGCAACGAAGCGGCAGCCCTGGCTGCCGCTCCCTGCGTGGCGTCGATGGGCGGTCGAACAGCCCCCGGCCCGCTTTGCTTCGGCGGGCAGGGCCGCGAAGATCCTCAGATCTCCCTGAGGACCGCCTCGAGCTTCTTCTGGGCCTTGTCCTCGTCGATCTTCTCGACCGCAGCCAGTTCGCGGCTCAGGCGTTCCAGCGCGGCCTGATAGATCTGCCGCTCGCTGTAGGACTGGTCGGGCTGGTCGGCGTTGCGGTGCAGGTCGCGCAGCACCTCGGCGATCGATACCGGGTCGCCCGAGTTGATCTTCGCCTCGTATTCCTGGGCGCGGCGGCTCCACATCGTCCGCTTGGCGCGCGAGCGGCCCTTCAGGGTCTTCAGCGCGTCCTGCATCTCCTTGCGCGAGCAGAGGCAGCGCAGACCGGCGGCCTGCACCTTCCCGGTCGGCAGCCGCAGCGTCATCTTTTCCTTCTCGAACTCGATGACGAGCACCTCGAGACGCATACCGGCGATCTCCTGGTTCTCGATCGTGAGCACCTTGCCGACCCCGTGGGCGGGGTAAACCACGTGATCACCAGCCTCGAACTTCATATGCTTCGCCATCTATGGTTACCCGCTCGCTCTGCCTCGGACACGCGGCTTCCCGACACGCGCCGTTCCGGCACACCAACGAAACGGCCCGCGCGTTCGAGAACGAACGACGATCCTGGATATCGAGGGGTGGCAACGCGGGCGCACGCGTCCTTGGAAAGCGGCGAAGATAATATCACAGAAATGTCACCCGATACAGACCGCGCTGCACTCAGATTCGGCATTTTTCAACCTTCGCCGTCTCTGTTCCGCCGATAAAGCGGGCGATCGCCGGTCTACCGATGCCGGGCGAAGATCAGCGACAGATTGTTGTTGGGCATGCGCACGACCTCCTCCAGTACCAGTCTGTGCGCTGCGCCGAGGTCTGCCACATCCTCGAAGTCGCGCACACCCCAATCCTCGTTCTGCGATCTCAGGTCGCGGTCGAGTTGCGCGTTGCCCATCGAGGTGTGCTGGCCGCCGCGCCGGAAGGGTCCGTAGAGATAGAGCAGCCGGTCGGGCATGAGCAGGCTGGCGGCACCGGCGAACAGGTGGACGGCCGCCGCCCAGGCGCTCGCCTGCAGGACGTTGATGGCCACCACCGCGACCGGATAGGCAGCCTCCGCCGGTACGTCGGCCGGCCAGTCCTCCTTCGCCAAGTCGATCCGGACCGGCGGCAGCAGGTTGGGCAGCGGCCCGGCGAGCCCGGAGCGCATGCGCCAGGCCTCGATACTGGCCAGGGAGGCGTCGTCGCGCTCGCTCGGCTGCCAGACGATCCCGGGCAGCTTCGAGGCCATGTAGACGGCGTGCTCGCCCGACCCGCTGCCCACCTCCAGCACGGTGCCGCGGCGCGGCAGGATCTCGTCCAGGACGCCGAGGATGGGCGCACGATTCAGCTGCGCGGCCGGTGCGTACCGGCGCCGGTCGCCGCTGTCGTCCATGGTTCCGCGCTCTTCCGGTGATTGCTGCATCTGCGAGAGTTGATCTGCTCGGGCTGCGACCGTATCTGACCCCGATGCTGGACAGGATCAAAGAATTTTTCCGCGAATCCGCGCGACCGCAGCACAAAGGCGGTCATGGATTCGACGACCTGCAGTTCGCGGCGGCTGCGCTGATGGCGGAGGCGGCCCTGCTCGACGGCGGCCTGGGCGAGGACGAGCGGCGGCGGATGACGGAGTTGCTGCGCGAGCGGTTCGCCCTGTCGGCCGACGATGCGCGCTCGCTCGTCGCCGAGGCGACCGTCACGATGCAGGACACCCAGCAGCTCCACCCGTTCGTGCGCGCCGTGACGGACGGTTTCGACGATTCCGAGCGCGTCCGTCTCGTCGAGATGCTGTGGGAAGTGATCTATGTCGACGGCCGCGTCCATGATTTCGAAGCCAATCTGATGCGGCGCATCGGCGGCTTGATAAACGTCACGGACCTGGATATCGGATCTGCACGGCGCCGAGTGCTCGCGCGGATCGGCGGCGCGGATGGTGCAGGGGCGATCCGCCGCCCGGGGGAGACAGGATGACCTATATCGTCACCGATCTGTGCATCAAGTGCAAATACATGGATTGCGTCGAGGTCTGTCCCGTCGACTGCTTCTATGTCGGCGAGAACATGCTGGTTATCCATCCCGACGAATGCATCGATTGCGGCGTCTGCGAGCCGGAATGCCCCGCCGAGGCGATCAAGCCCGACACCGAGCCGGACAGCGACAAGTGGGTCGAGTTCAACCGGCAATATTCCGAGGCGTGGCCGAACATCACGCGCAAGGGCGAGGCGCCGGCCGACGCCGACGACTGGAAGGACGTCCCGGGCAAGCTCGAGAAGTACTTCAGCCCGAAGCCCGGCACCCCCTGACGGCCCGCGGCGTTCGTGCGGCGATGCTGCCGTTCAGCTGAGCGGCAGCACCCCGAGTCCCCATAGCCAGAGTATGGCGAAGACGAAGGACAGCAGCGTCATCGGCACGCCGCAGCGAGCGTGGTCGAGGAAGGTGAGGCGCACGCCGACGCTGGCCGCGCGCTCGGCGACGATCAGGTTGGCGAGGCTGCCGATCAGGACGAAGTTGCCCGCCAGCGTCGTCAGCACGGCCAGCGCGTAGAGCGTCCCGGCCGGCATCTCCGGCCAGATCGACAGGATCATGATGACCGCCGGCACGTTGCCGATCGTGTTGCTCGCGATGAGCGCGAGCGGCGCCATCGTGACGAGCCGGTCGGGCAGCAGGCCCGCCGCCGTGATCTGCTCGACCCCCAGCGCGATCAGGCCCGTCTGCGCCAGGGCATCGGTGACGATGAACAGGCTGACGATCAGCACCAGCAGGTGCCAGTCGACCATGCCGATCATGTCGCGGCTGCGCAGCTTGCGGCTGATCAGCAGCGCGCCGGCGACCAGCAGGACGCCGTTCTCGTCCGCAACCGGGCTGGCGAACAGGAAGAGCAGCACGGCCGTCGCGAGCAGCGCCTTGCCGAGCTGGAAGCGGTCGAAAGTCTCGGAGGGCAGCGCTTCCGACGGTGCGTCCGGTACGTGCAGCCGCTTGCGCCACACCGCCCAGACCACGGCGAAGACGCATCCGAGCCCGACCAGGGCCGGGACGCCGCAGACGCCGAGAAAGGCCCAGAAATCGAGCTGCCCGACCTGTCCAATGACGATGTTCTGCGGATTGCCGATAATCGTGGCGGCCGATCCGGCGTTCGCGGCACCCGCCACGGCGATCAGGTAGGGGCGCGGGTCGAGCCCGCGGCTGCGCAGCCCGATGCAGAGCAGGGGGGTCATGGCGAAGACGACGACGTCGTTGGCCAGCATCGCCGAGAGCCCGCCGGCGACCGCCACGGTGCTGGCCAGCAGGACGGCCGGCGATCCCCGCGCGGTGGATACCCGCAGCGAAACCCAGTCGTAGAAGCCGCTGGCGGCGAACTGCGCCGACAGGATCATCAGGCCGAAGAGGATGACGAGGGTCGGGAAGTCGACGGCTTCGACGATGCGGTCGCCGCTGCTGGCACCGGCGACGAACATCACGATCGCCGCCACCAGCGCGATGCCGGTCCGGTCGACGCGGAAGCCCGGAACCCGGCCGACCGCCATCCCGACATAGGTCAGGACAAAGACCGTGAGCACGAAGCCGGGCGATACGGCGAGCCAGTCTTCGGCCAACGAGCTGTCCTGGGCGATCGGGTTATGTCGGGTGACTATAGCCCGTTAGTGCGGAGCCGTCACCGGGCCGGCGCGGGTGCGCCCGACCCGGGGAAGCCGGATGCGGCGGATCAGACCCGTCGCGCCACCATCAGCTTCTTGATCTCGCCGATCGCCTTGGCGGGATTGAGACCCTTAGGGCAGGTCTTCGTGCAGTTCATGATCGTGTGGCAGCGATAGAGCCGGAACGGATCCTCGAGATTGTCGAGGCGCTCACCGGTCATCTCGTCGCGGCTGTCGGCGATCCAGCGATAGGCCTGGAGCAGCACCGCGGGACCCAGATAGCGCTCGCCGTTCCACCAGTAGCTCGGGCAGCTCGTCTGGCAGCAGAAGCACAGGATGCATTCCCACAGGCCGTCGAGCTTCTCGCGCTCGGCCTCGCTCTGCAGGCGCTCGCGGTCCGGCGGCGGCGGCGACGCCGTCTGCAGCCACGGCTCAATCGACGCCAACTGCGCGTAAGGTACCGTTAGGTCGGGGACGAGATCCTTGACCACCGGCATGTGCGGCAACGGGTAGATCTTCACCTCACCGGCGACCTCGTCGATCGGCTTGGTGCAGGCCAGGGTGTTGGTGCCGTCGATGTTCATGGCGCAGCTGCCGCAGATGCCCTCGCGGCAGGAGCGGCGGAACGTGACGGTCGTGTCGACCTCGTTCTTGATCTTGATCAGCGCGTCCAGAACCATCGGCCCGCAATCGTCGAGATCGATCTCGAACGTGTCGAGGTGCGGGTTCTTGTCGTCGTCGGGGCTCCAGCGGTACAGCTTGAACGCCTTGACGCGCTTGGCGCCCGCGGGTGCCTTGTGGGTCTTACCGGGCTGAACCTTGGAATTACGGGGCAGCGCGAATTCGGCCATCGTCCTGGGTTGCCTTCTCGGTGCTTAGGGGCGCCGGCATCGCCGCCGGCCCCGGCCGGGAAGCCCCGGCCGCTGCGTCGCTGGGTTGAACGGCGGTCAGTACACCCGCTTCTTCGGCGGGATGTACTCGACCTCGGACGTCAGCGTGTTGGTATGGACCGGCCGGTAGCCGAGCGACACCTTGCCGTGCTCGTCGACCCAAGCGAGGGTGTGCTTCATCCACTCGTTGTCGTCGCGGTCCGGATAGTCCTCGTGCGCGTGGGCGCCGCGGCTCTCGTGCCGGGCCTCGGCGGAGAACATCGTGACGACGGCGCAGGCCATCAGGTTCTCGAGTTCCAGCGCTTCGACCAGGTCTGAGTTCCAGATCATCGAACGGTCGTTGACCCGGATGTCCTGCATGCTGGCATAGGTCTGGTCGATCAGCTGGCAGCCTTCCTTCAGGACCTCGGAGGTCCGGAAAACGGCGGCGTTGTTCTGCATCGTCCGCTGCATGCTGTCGCGGATCTGGCTGGTGCGCAGCGACCCGTTGGCGTTACGCAGGCGATCGAGGCGCGACAGGGCCATGTCCGCATGGTCCTTCGGCAGCGGCGCCTGGGTGGCGCCCGCCTTCAGCGTCTCGCCGCAGCGCAGGCCCGCCGCCCGGCCGAACACCACAAGGTCGAGCAGCGAGTTGGTGCCGAGGCGGTTGGCGCCGTGCACCGACACGCTGGCGCACTCGCCGACGGCCATCAGGCCCGGCACAACGGCGTCGGGGTCGGCCTCCGTCGGCCGCAGCACCTCGCCGTGAATGTTCGTCGGCACGCCGCCCATGTTGTAGTGGACGGTCGGCAGGACCGGGATCGGCTCCTTCGTCGCATCGACGCCGGCGAAGATCTTCGCCGTTTCGGTGATACCCGGCAGGCGCTGGTGCAGGACGTCGGCGCCCAAATGCTCCAGGTGCAGGTAGATGTGGTCCTTCCCCGGTCCGACGCCGCGGCCTTCGCGGATCTCCATCGTCATCGACCGCGAGACCACGTCGCGCGAGGCGAGGTCCTTGGCCGACGGGGCATAGCGCTCCATGAAGCGCTCGCCCTCGGAGTTGGTGACGTAGCCGCCTTCGCCGCGCGCGCCCTCGGTGATCAGGCAGCCCGCACCGTAGATGCCGGTCGGGTGGAACTGGACGAATTCCATGTCCTGGTTCGACAGGCCGGCGCGTGCCGCCATGCCGTTGCCGTCGCCCGTGCAGGTGTGCGCGCTGGTGCAGGAGAAGTAGGACCGGCCGTAGCCGCCCGTCGCCAGGATGGTCGTCTGGCCGCGGAACGCGTGGATCGTGCCGTCGTCCAGGTTCCAGGCCATGACGCCCCGGCAGCTGCCGTCGGGGTCCATGATCAGGTCGATGGCGAAATACTCGACGAAGAACTCCGCCTGATAGCGCAGGCTCTGCTGGTAGAGCGTGTGCAGCAGGGCGTGGCCGGTGCGGTCGGCGGCGGCGCAGGCGCGCATCGCCGGTGCCCCGCCGAAGTCCTTCGTGTGGCCGCCGAACGGCCGCTGATAGATCTTGCCGTCCTTGGTGCGGCTGAACGGCATGCCGAAATGCTCGAGCTCGACCACCGAGGGCACGGCGTTACGGCACAGATACTCGATCGCGTCCTGGTCGCCGAGCCAGTCGGCGCCCTTGACGGTGTCGTACATGTGCCACTGCCAGCTGTCCTCGGACATGTTGCCGAGCGCGGCCGAGATGCCGCCCTGCGCCGCCACGGTGTGGCTTCGCGTTGGGAACACCTTGGTGATGCAGGCGGTCTTCAGGCCGGCCTGGACCGTGCCCAGCGTGGCGCGCAGGCCGGAGCCGCCGCCGCCCACGACGACGACGTCATAAGTATGCTCGATGACGGGGTAGGCTTGCGTCATGGCTCAAGCGCCTCCGACGGCGATCTTCAGGACAGCCAGGACGCCGATCAGTCCCAGCAGGATGGCGACGGCCTTCATGACCAGGATCGCCGGAATCTTCATCGCCTCGTCGTGGACATAGTCCTCGATCACGACCTGCAAACCGAGCTGGGCGTGGTGGAATGTCGCGACGATCAGCAGGATCATCATGGCCGCCACCGATGGGCTCGACAGCCATTCGATGAACTCGAGATAGCCCGCACCGGCGATGCCGATCACCGAGACCACGAACCAGACCACCAGCGGCACGAGGGCGAGCGCGGTGACGCGCTGGGCCCACCAGTGACCGGTGCCGTCCTTCGCCGAGCCGAGGCCGCGGATCCGGCCGAGGGGAGAACGCATCGACATCCTATCAGCCTCCCACCGCGAGACCGACGATCCAGCTCAGGACCGTCAGGCCGCCCGCCGCACCGACGACCATCCAGCCGGACCGGTAGGCGTCGGGCAGCTCGAAGCCGTAGCCCGCGTCCCAGAACAGGTGCCGGATGCCGTTGCACAGATGGTAGTAGAGGCAGAAGGACCAGCCGAACAGCAGCAGCATCCCGAACCAGGAGCCGATGAAGTCCTGCGCGTCGTCATAGGCCTCGGGTCCTGCGGCTGCCGCCGCCAGCCACCAGACGAACAGCAGCGTTCCGACCGACAGCGCCACGCCCGTGGCGCGGTGGCTGATCGAGAGGACGCTGGTGAGCTGCGGCTTATAGACCTGGAGATGTGGGGAGAGCGGCCGGCTACGGGCTTCCATCGGGCTGGCTGTCCTTGGTCTTGGCTGAACGGCGTCCGGAGATGACGCCGAAGTCCCGGTAACGTGCGGAATTCCTAAAGCGCCGGGGTGGTCAAGTCAACGCGCCCGGCACCCCGATTGTGGCTGTTTCGTGTCGTGCATGCATCCCCCAACGCGCGGTTTCGCCGGTGGGCTGCGGTCTGTTAGGGTCTCGTGCTACCTACGCAGCGCGGCGGCCGCCGGATGAATGCTCCCGTTTTGACGATCCAGTCCGCCGTCGCCTGTGGCCATGTCGGCAACAGCGGCGCCGAGTTCGCGCTGCGCCGGCTCGGCTTTCCGACGGTGCGGCTCGATACCGTCCAGTTCAGCAACCATCCGGCCCATGGTGGCTTCCGTGGCGGTCCGGTGGCGACGGCCGTGCTCGCCGACCTCCTGGACGGCCTGACCGAGCGCGGCATGCTCGCGCGTTGCGGCGCGGTCCTCAGCGGCTATCTCGGCACCGGCGGCAACGCGGCGGTGGTCGAGACGGCCGTGACGCGCCTGCGCGCGGCCCGGGAGGGAGCGGGGACCGGCGTGGACACCGTCTTCTGCTGCGACCCGGTGCTCGGCGACCATCCACGCGGCCTCTATGTCCGGCCCGACATCCCGGAGGTGATGCGACGTCTGGTCGCGCTTTCGGACATCGCGATTCCGAACCGGTTCGAACTGGGATTCCTGACCGGGCGGCCGGTGGAGACCGTGGCGGAGGTCGCCGCCGCCGCGCGCGCGCTCGCTGCGACCGGGCCCGCTCTGGTGGTCGTCACGGGGGTGCAGGCGGCCGGCGATCTCGGCGCACTCGCGGTCACCTCTGAGCGCGCCTGGCTGTCGGTTGCGCCCTATGTCGACGCGCCTGCATCGGGTGCGGGCGACGTCTTCGCGGCCGTTTTTCTGGCCCGGTGGCTGGAGAAGCGCGACGCGGCGCGCGCTCTGTCGCTGGCGGTCTCCTCGATCCACGCCGTCATCGCCGCGACAGCGGCCGCGGGCGGCGACGAGCTCGCCCTGATCGCCGCCCAGGACATGCTGCCCGCGCCGTCGCCGATCTGGCCGGTGCAGCCCGTGGACTAGCCGCCGCCGGAGCGCCGGCGTCCCTCCGTCTCGGGGGTGAAAGGGGCGGGCGAGACGCCCGCGCTGCGATAGGCGACCGCCTCAGTGTGCCGTCGCCGCCCGATGCTTCTTCAGGCTGCCGCCGCGGATCATCTCGCTGGGCAGGATGTGGCCGACGATGTCCTCCGCCAGGTGCGCGCAGTCGAGCAAGCGGTCGAGGTCGATGCCGGTCTCGATGCCCATCTCCTCGCACAGGAAGACCAGTTCCTCCGTGGCGACGTTGCCGGCGGCACCCTTGTGCGCGGCGAACGGGCAGCCGCCCAGGCCGCCGACGGTCGAGTCGAACATGTCGACGCCCATCTGCAGCCCGGCATAGGCGTTGGCGACGCCCATACCGCGCGTGTCGTGCAGGTGCAGGCCGATGCGCTTCTCCGGCCAGCGCTCGCGCACCGCGCCGACGCGACGCTTCACCGACTCCGGGTTGCCCCAGCCCATCGTGTCGGCGAGGCTCAGGACCTCCAGTTCGAGGCCCTCCTCGCGGGCCAGATCGATCAGGCTGGCGCAGGCGTCGACCACCTTCGACACCGCGATCTCGCCCTCGTAGTTGCAGCCGAAGGCGGCCATGACCGAGGCGCGCTTCACCGGGATGCCGTGCTGCTTATAGGTGGCGATCTGGTTGCGCTGCACCTGGAGGTTCTGTTCGAAGCCGCGGTCGGTGTTCCGCCGCATGAAGGTCTCCGAGCAGGTGGTCGAGATCGACCCCACCATCTCCAGGCCCTCATAGTCGAGCGCGCGCTCCAGCCCGCGCTCGTTCAGCCACAGCACGTGATAGTCGACGCCTGGCTTGCGGGCGAAGCCGCGGATCACCGCGTCGGCGTCCGCCCAGCCCGGTACCTTCTTCGGGTTCACCAGCGACGCGACCTGGATCTTGCTGACGCCCGTTTCGGACAGGGCGTCGATCAGCTCGATCTTGCGCGCCGTGGCGATCGGGCCGGGCTCGATCTGGAAACCTTCGCGGGGGCCTTCCTCGTTGATCTGGACGCGGCGGGGCAGGTCGGTCATCGGGGCATTCTCCGTGCGTTTCCCGGAGCGCCGGCGGCTGCGACCGTCGCTCCGTGTCCAGTAAACCCTGTCCGGGGCCGGCGCGCCATGCCGGGCTGCGGGCACAAAAAAAGCGGATGCTCGGGAGCATCCGCTTTCGTACGGCCGACGGCCGGTGTTCAGTGCACGGCGACGCGCCGCACAGCCTCCAGTTTCGCCTCGGCGAGACGGGCGAGACGTTCGGCGGCGCCGCGCTCCTCGTCGTTCTTCGCCTGCGACTCTGCCTCGCGGGCCTCGCGCAGCTGCTGTTCCGTGCGGGCCGCGTCGATCTCGGCGACCGGCATGGCGAGTTCCGCCAGCACGGTGCAGCGCTCTGCGGTCACTTCGGCGAAACCACCCGCGACAAAGATGCGGTCGGTGATTGCGCTGCCCTCGTAGATCTCGATGACGCCCGAACGGACGGTCGAGATGAGCGGGGCATGGCCGGGCAGGACGCCGAAGTCTCCGTCGCCGCCCGGCACGACGACCATGTCGACGGGCTGCGAGACGAGAAGACGCTCCGGCGATACGAGCTCGAAGTCGACCTTGCCCTCGGTCATTGGCGTTCGTTCCTTCTCGGGTGTGCGCGTCAGGCGGCTTCGGCAGCCATCTTGCGCGCCTTCTCTACGGCCTGCTCGATGGTACCCACCATGTAGAAGGCCGCCTCGGGAAGGTCATCGTAATCGCCATTCACGATTCCCTTGAAGCCCTTAATCGTGTCCTCGATCGCGACGAAGACGCCCGGAGAACCGGTGAAGACCTCGGCGACGTGGAACGGCTGCGACAGGAAGCGCTGGATCTTGCGGGCGCGGGCCACGACCAGCTTGTCGTCTTCGGACAGTTCGTCCATGCCCAGAATGGCGATGATGTCCTGCAGCGACTTGTAGCTCTGCAGCACGCGCTGCACGCCGCGGGCGACGTCGTAGTGCTCCTGGCCGACGATGCGCGCGTCGAGAATGCGCGACGTCGAGTCGAGCGGGTCGACCGCCGGATAGATGCCGAGTTCGGCGATCTGGCGCGACAGAACCGTCGTGGCGTCGAGATGCGCGAAGGTCGCGGCCGGCGCCGGGTCGGTCAAATCGTCCGCGGGCACGTACACGGCCTGCACCGAGGTGATCGAGCCCTTGTTGGTGGAGGTGATGCGCTCCTGCAGGCCGCCCATGTCGGTGCCCAGGGTCGGCTGATAGCCCACTGCGGAGGGAATGCGGCCGAGCAGGGCCGACACTTCCGAGCCCGCCTGGGTGAAGCGGAAGATGTTGTCGACGAAGAACAGCACGTCCTGGCCTTCCTGGTCGCGGAAATACTCCGCGAGCGTCAGGCCGGTCAGGGCGACGCGCGAACGCGCGCCCGGCGGCTCGTTCATCTGGCCATAGACCAAGGCGGCCTTGGACTGGTCGTTGTCGAGCTGGATGACCCCGGACTCCATCATCTCGTGATAGAGGTCGTTGCCCTCGCGGGTGCGCTCGCCGACGCCGGCGAACACGGAGTAGCCGCCGTGGCCCTTCGCGATGTTGTTGATCAGCTCCATGATCAGCACGGTCTTGCCGACGCCGGCGCCGCCGAACAGGCCGATCTTGCCACCGCGCAGGTACGGGGTCAGCAGGTCGACGACCTTGATGCCCGTGGCCAGCTGCGAGGCTTCCGTCGACTGCTCGATGAACTCCGGCGCGCTGCGGTGGATCGGCAGGGTCATGGTGGCGTTGACCGGGCCGCGCTCGTCGATCGGCTCGCCCAGCACGTTCATGATGCGGCCGAGGGTGCCCGGACCGACCGGCACGGTGATCGGCGCGCCGGTGTCGATGGTCTCGGCGCCACGGACGAGACCCTCCGTCGCATCCATCGCGATGGTGCGGACGGTGTTCTCGCCGAGATGCTGAGCGACCTCGAGCACCAGGGTCCGCCCGTCGGGGCGCTTGACGTGCAGCGCGTTCAGAATCGCCGGAATGTCGGCGTCGAAGCGGACGTCGACGACCGCGCCCATGACCTGGGTGACGCGGCCGATGGCATTGCTGGGCGTCGGATTGGTCGCCATGTCCCTCTGCTCCTCACATCCTCAAAAGGCCCGGTGAAGCCGGCGCCACCCGCGTGGGGCGGCGTCGGCGGCCGGGCCGAGCGGTCTTAAAGGGCTTCTGCGCCCGAAATGATCTCGATCAGTTCCTTGGTGATCATCGCCTGACGCGTCCGGTTGTAGCTCAGGGTCAGGCCCTTGATCATGTCGCCGGCATTGCGCGTGGCGTTGTCCATCGCGCTCATCCGGGCGCCGTGCTCGCTCGCCGAATTCTCCAGCAGCGCCCGGTAGATCTGGACCGAGAGGTTGCGCGGGAGCAGTTCGGACAGGATTTCCTCCTGCGACGGCTCGAACTCGTACAGCGCTGGCGCACCGCCGGCCACCGGCTCGTCTTCCTTGGCCGGGGGCAGGGGAGCCGGAATGAGCTGCTGCACGGTCACGATGTTGGCGATCGCCGACTTGAACTCGGCATAGACGATCGTCGCGACGTCGAACTCGCCCGCCTCGAACATCGCCAGCAGGCGCTTGCCCAGCTCGTCGGCTTCGGCGAACGCCACCTGCCTGCGGCCGATGCCCTCGATCGTATCGCCGATCAGGGCGCGGTGCGTCCGGCGCAGCTGGTCGCGGCCCTTACGGCCGACGGCGAGGATCTTCACCGTCTTGCCCTCGGAGACCAGCTGGTCGATCAAGCGGCGCGCCCGCCGGGCGATGCCCGTGTTGAAGCCGCCGCAGAGGCCCCTGTCCGCCGTGGCGACCACGACCAGGTGGACCTGGTCGCTTCCCGTGCCCGCCAGCAGCGGCGACACGTCGCCGCCGCTCGCCGCGCCGCCGAGGGACGCCAGCATGCGCTCCATCCGCTGGGCATAGGGGCGTGCGGCTTCGGCCTGCTCCTGGGCGCGGCGCAGCTTCGCGGCCGCGACCATCTTCATGGCCGAGGTGATCTTCTGGGTCGCCTTGACGCTGGCGATCCGGCTCCGGAGTTCCTTGAGGCTGGCCATCCGCGGCTCGTGCTTTCCGGTCTATCGTGCGGACGGGGCGATCACGCGAACTTCTTCGTGAAGTCCTCGTAGAACGCCGTCAGCGCCTTGTCGGTGTCACCGGAAAGCTCCCCGGTGGTGCGGATCGTCTCGACGATCTCCGGCTTGGTCGCCTTGATCTCTTCGAGGGCCGACTTCTCGAAGCGGCGGACGTCCTCGATCTTCAGGCGGTCGAGGAAGCCGCGCACGCCGGCGAAGATCGAGATGACCTGCTCTTCCATCGACAGCGGGCTGTACTGCGCCTGCTTCAGGAGTTCGGTCAGGCGCTGGCCGCGGTTCAGCAGGCGCTGGGTTGACGCGTCGAGGTCGGAGGCGAACTGCGCGAACGCCTCCATCTCGCGATACTGCGCCAGTTCCAGCTTGATGGTGCCGGCGACCTTCTTCATCGCCTTGGTCTGCGCGGCGGAGCCGACGCGGCTGACCGAGAGGCCGACGTTGATGGCCGGACGGACGCCCTTATAGAAGAGGTTCGTCTCCAGGAAGATCTGGCCGTCGGTGATCGAGATGACGTTCGTCGGGATGTAGGCCGACACGTCGTTGGCCTGGGTCTCGATGATCGGCAGCGCCGTCAGCGAGCCGGCGCCGAGCTCGTCGTTGAGCTTCGCGGCGCGCTCCAGCAGGCGGGAGTGGAGATAGAACACGTCGCCCGGGAAGGCCTCGCGTCCCGGCGGGCGGCGCAGCAGCAGCGACATCTGGCGATAGGCGGTCGCCTGCTTCGACAGATCGTCATAGACGATGACGGCGTGCATACCGTTGTCGCGGAACCACTCGCCCATCGCGCAGGCGGCGTACGGCGCCATGAACTGCATCGGCGCGGGGTCGGAGGCGGTCGCGGCGACGACGATGGTGTATTCCATCGCGCCGTTCTCTTCGAGCGTGCGCACGACTTCGGCGACGCTGGAGCGCTTCTGCCCGATCGCGACGTAGATGCAGTAGAGCTTCTTCTTCTCGTCGGTGCCGGCGTGCGCCGCCTTCTGGTTGATGAAGGTGTCGATCGCGACGGCTGTCTTGCCGGTCTGGCGGTCGCCGATGATCAGCTCGCGCTGGCCGCGGCCGACCGGGACGAGGGCGTCGAGCGCCTTCAGGCCCGTCTGCACCGGCTCGTGCACCGACTTGCGCGGGATGATGCCCGGCGCCTTCACGTCGGCCAGGCGGCGCTCGCCGCCTTCGATCGGGCCCTTGCCGTCGATCGGGTTGCCGAGGCCGTCCACGACGCGACCGAGCAGGCCCTTGCCCACCGGCACGTCGACGATCTCGCCCGTGCGCTTGACGATGCCGCCTTCGCTGATGTTGCGGTCGGCACCGAAGATCACGACGCCGACATTGTCGGTCTCGAGGTTGAGGGCCATGCCCTTCGTGCCGTCGGCGAACTCGACCATCTCGCCGGCCTGGACCTGGTCGAGGCCGTAGACGCGCGCCACGCCGTCACCGACGGAGAGGACGGTGCCCACCTCGGCGACGTCCGCCTCGGTGCCGAACTGCGCGATCTCCTGCTTCAGGATCGCGGAAATTTCCGCGGCGCGAATATCCATGGCCTCAAGCCCCTCTAATGGCCTGCTGCATACGCTGCAGCTTTGTGCGAATGGAACTGTCGAAGAGACGCGAGCCCACCTTCACGACCAGCCCGCCGAGCAGCGACGGGTCGACGGTGAGGTCGACGGAAACCTTGCCCGCGACCACCTGGCGCAGCGAATCCTGCAGCGCCGCCATCTGGGCGTCGCTCAGCGGCTTTGCCGCGGTCACCTCGGCGGTGATCTCGCCGCGGCGCCGCGCCAGGATCTGCAGGTACCCCGCGATCATGCCCTCGATGGCGAACAGGCGCCGGTTCTTGGCGACCACGCCGATGAAGTTGCGGGTGAGCTGCGACAGGCCGGCGCGATCGGCCACGGCCTCGATGGCGCGCGCCTGATCCTCGCTCTTGACGACCGGGCTGCGGACCAGCTTCCGCAGGTCGGCGCTATCGTCGAGCATGCGCTTGAGCGAGCGGAGATCCTCCGCGACCTCGTCGAGCGCCTTGCGCTCGTCCGCGAGATCGAAAAGAGCGTTCGCATAGCGCTCGGCGATTCCGGAGACCGGTCCAGACTGAGCTGCCACCGTGGGAATACCTCGGGTGATTGGGCGGCGGAGCCGGCTCGCGAGAGCGCGCCGCCGTGGACGACAGACGAACGACGCGACCGCAGAAACGTGTCCGGCGGAAGCGGCGGGTTGGTAACACAGCCACCGCGGGCGCGCAACCCGGCACGGGGGCGGAAAGGTCCGGAACGGGCCGTCCCCCTGCGCGGCGCGATGCCGCTCCAGGGGCGCGGTCCACCGCCTTCCGGCCCTCCGCCTACCGGCCCTGGGCGACGAGGTCCTGGAACGGGATGTCCTTGTCGACGCGCACGTCCTGCGGCAGGCCCAGCACACGCTCGGCGATGATGTTGCGCAGGATCTCGTCGGTACCGCCCGCGATGCGGTTGCCGGGGGCGGAGAGGATGGCCTCCTGCATCATCGCCTTGAGCGGGGCGAGGCCCGGGTCCGCGACCGATCCCGCGGCTTCCATCAGCTCGATGCCGAACTGCGCGATCGCCTGGCGCTTGTTGGCGCTGACGATCTTGGTCATCGAACTCTCGGGACCCGGCGTCTCGCCGCGCGACAGCGCGGTCATCGTCCTGAAGCGGGCATATTTCAGGCCCTGCTGCTGGACGTACCAGTCGGCCAGCTTGTCGCGCACCAGGGCGTTCCGGATCGCCGGCCCGTCTTCCAGTTCGAGTTGCCGGCACAGCTGGAAGATCTCGGGGAAATCCGGCGCCGGCGTCTGCCCGACCGCAAGGCGCTCGTTCATCAGGGTGGCGATCGCGACCCGCCAGCCTTCGCCGACCTTGCCCAGGCGCTGGGCGTCCGGCACCCGTACGTCGGTGAAGAAGACCTCGTTGAAGTTCGACGTGCCGGCGATCTGCTTGATCCGCTTCACCTCGATGCCCGGCGACTTCATGTCGAGGAAGAAGAAGCTCAGCCCCTTGTGCTTCGGCGCCGCGGGGTCGGTGCGCACCACGATGATGCCCCAGTCGGAGAAGTGCGCGCCCGACGTCCAGATCTTCTGGCCGTTGATCACCCAGTCGTCGCCGTCGCGCACGGCGCGCGTGCGCAGGCCCGCCACGTCGGAGCCGCCGGCGGGCTCCGAGAAGAGCTGGCACCAGACCTCCTCGCCGCGCAATGCCGGGCCGACGAAGCGCTGCTTCTGCTCCTCGGTGGCGAAGGTCATCATCGTCGGGATGCACATGCCGAGCCCGATCTCGAAGACGCCGCGCGGGACCAGATACTCCGCTTCCTCCTGATTGTAGATGACCTGGTGG
Organism: Constrictibacter sp. MBR-5; assembly: GCF_040549485.1. Taxonomy (NCBI): domain Bacteria; kingdom Pseudomonadati; phylum Pseudomonadota; class Alphaproteobacteria; order Rhodospirillales; family Allostellaceae; genus Constrictibacter; species Constrictibacter sp. MBR-5. The sequence continues at coordinate 127,263 of NZ_JBEPTK010000010.1, read as the reverse complement.
ATCTGCGGCTGGCCGCGGCCGCCATATTCGGTCGGCCAGGTGATGCCGGCGAGGCCCGCCTCCGCCTTGCGGCGCTGGAAGTCCTTCGCCACCGGGACGAGCTCGTCCGAGCCGTAGCCGATCCTGAAGCTGTGCTCCTCGCCGGTCTTGCGCTCGGCGTTCGCGTCCAGGAAGGCGCGGACCTGGGCGCGGAATGCGGCTTCTTCGGGCGTGTCGTTGAAGTCCATTCTGTCCTCCTCAGGCGGTGTTGCGCGTCTCGAGGCGCGCGATCAGCTTTTCTTTCCAGGTGCGGCGGCTGCCGATCTGCAGCCCCAGCAGGTTCGCCCGCCGGTAGTACAGGTGGCAGTCGAGTTCCCAGGTGAATCCCATGCCGCCGTGCGTCTGGATATTCTCCTTCGATGCCTGCCAGAAGGCCTCGCTAGCGCCGACCCGTGCCGTCGCCGCGGCGACGGCCAAGTCCGCCGCGTCGTTCGCGAGCGCCCAGGCACCGTAATAGGCGTTCGAGCGGGCGATCTCGATCGCCACCCAGACGTCGGCCAGCTTGTGCTTGATCGCTTGGTAGGAGCCGATCTGCCGGCCGAAGGCGTGCCGCTCCAGCGCGAAGTCGCGTGCCATGTCCAGGCAGCGCTGCGCCCCGCCGATCTGCTCGAACGCGAACAGCACCGCTGCGGCATCCATGACGCGCTCGACGGTCTCCCAGCCGGAGGCGGCCGCCAGCGCTTCCGCCGGCGCGCTCTCGAAGGTCACCCGCGCATGGCTGCGGCTCGGGTCGATGCTCTCCACCGCCTCGACTGCGACGCCCTCGGCCTTCAGGTCGACCACGCAGAGCGCCGTGTCGCCGCGTGCGTCGCGCGCCGCCACCACGGCGAGGCCGGCCACGTCGGCGTCCAGGACGGGCAGCTTCGTTCCGGTCAGGCGACCGCCGTCGAACCGCGCGGCGAGGCTGGCGGGCGTCGCCGGCTTCGGCCCCTCGGACAGGGCGATGGTGCCGATCGTCTGCCCGCTCGCGAGGCCGGGCAGCCACTTGCGCTTCTGCGCCGCGTCGCCGCCGCGCAGGATGGCTTCGGCCGCCAGATAGACCGACGAGGAGAAGGGCACCGGCGCCACGCAGCGCCCCAGTTCCTCGGCGATCACGCAGAGGTCGACATAGCCCAGCCCCACGCCGCCATACTCCTCCGGCACGGCGGCCCCGGCCCAGCCCATGTCGGCAATGCCCTTCCACAGGTCGGGATCGGGCGGCGCGCCTTCCAGGCGGGCGCGGGCCGCGCGGGTCGAGCAGCGGTCGTCGAGGAAGCGCCGCACCTGTTCGCGCAGCTGCTTCTGGTCGTCGGAGAAGTCGAAGTTCATGCGTTCCCCATCGCTTCGTGCGGTTTCTGCCGCAGGACCGGGCGGCCCGTCCGGCGACCGCTTCGTCGGATACGTCCACCGATCATCGGCCGGACGTCCGGACATCTCAATGGCCGTGCGCGGCCGGCGCCCGCCGCCGCGCCGATCGGCATCACCGGCTGCTATTCCGCAGGCCATCGGCTATGATGTTATGCACAATGAACAACGACGGGCCGCCGATGCACACGGCCCGGGAGAAGGGGCGGTGCGGATTCTGCTTGGAGAGGACGAGGGACTCATCGCCCTCGATCTGGAGACGGTGCTCGTCGATCTCGGCTACGAGGTCGTCGGGCCCATGAGTTCGCTCGCCGACGTGATGGCTGCCGCCGACGACTGCGACGGCGCCCTGCTCGACGTGAACCTGCGTGGGGAGCTGGTGTTTCCGGCCGCCCGGGTGATGCTCGCGCGCGGCGTGCCGGTCATCTTTTCCTCCGGCTACGACGAGGCCGGTCAGTTCCCGGCCGAGTTCCGCGACGTGCCGCGGCTGATGAAGCCGTACGACAACAGGGCGCTGCGTGATCTCTGTACCCGGGCTTTCGGCGCGGCGACCGCCTGACTCGCGTACGCTGACCGGACATTTGGTTGCGGTCGGGGTTTGACCGGGCCGCTGACGGCGTTAGGCTACCTCCCACAAGAACACGTAAACGGGAGGAAACGATGAGGATGGCCCTATCCGTCCTGTGCGGTATCGCCGCCGGGATGTTCGCCATGTCGCCGGTCGCGGCGTCCGCCAAGGATATGACCGCCGCCGAGAAGACCCTCTACGAGGCGGCGAAGAAGGAAGGGGAACTCACCTGGTACACGGCGCACACCAGCGCCGAGGTCGCCGAGGCGATGGGTTCCGCATTCACCGAGCAGTATCCCGGCGTGAAGGTCAACGTCGTCCGCTCCACCGCGCAGGTGGCCTTCCAGCGCCTCTCCCAGGACCTGCGCGCCGGCGTCGCGCAATGCGACGTGTTCAGCTCCACCGACATCGGCCATTACAGCTTCCTCAAGGACGAGAAGCTGCTGATGCAGTACCGGCCCGAGAACGCCGACGAGGTCATCGACGCGTTCAAGAACCTCGACCCCGACAACTACTTCCACACCACGTCGGCCGGCCTCGTCCTGATCAACTACAACAAGAGCCTCGTCAAGGAAGACGAGCTGCCGAAGAACTGGACGGACCTCGTCGACCCGAAGTGGAAGGACAAGGTTACGGTCGGCCACCCCGGCTTCAGCGGCTATGTCGGCACCTGGGTCGTCCAGATGCGCAAGCTCTACGGCTGGGAGTTCTTCGAGAAGCTCGAGGAGAACAACCCGCAGATCGGCCGGTCGATCAACGACACGGTGACGATGCTGAACGCCGGCGAACGCTCCATCGGTGCCGGCCCCTCGGCGACGACCCTGATCAGCGCGTCGCGCGGCAACCCCCTCGGCCTCATCTATCCCGAGGACGGCACCCTGCTGATGATCTCGCCGTCGGGCATCCTGGCGAACAGCAAGCACCCCAACGCCGCCAAGCTCTTCATGAACTTCCTGCTGAGCAAGGAAGGTGTTGAGGTCTACGTGAAATACTTCGGCGAGGCGCTGCGCGCCGACGTCGAGCCCGCGCCCGGCGCCAAGCCGCTCGACCAAGTGAAGCTGATCCGGCCGAGTACCGAGGAGATCGAGAAGGGCATCCCCGAGGTCAAGGAACTCTGGCGCGACACGTTCGGCATCTGAGCCGCCGTCACGACCGCCCCGGCGCGTGCGTCGGGGCGGCTCTCTGACCCGAGCGTGATGACCCGAGCGTGGAGCCGCCAGCGATGAGATCCTCCGCCGCCACCCTGCCGGGCGTGGCCGCCGCCGAGAGCGACGGCCGTTTCAGCGCCCTGCTACGCCGCCTTCGCCATCTGGAGCCGGCGACCCTGGTCTGGGTCGCCCTCGTCGCCGTCCTGCTGGTGCTGGTCGTCAGCCCGATGGCCAAGCTCCTGCTGGTCAGTTTCGAGACCCGGGGCACCGGTGCCTTCACCCTCTCGAACTACGTCACCGCCTACGGCCGCGAGCGCTATCTCGATGCCCTGTTCAACTCGCTCATGCTGGGCGGGCTGTCGGCCCTGCTGTCGCTGATCTTCGCCCTGCCGATGGCCTGGGCGGTCTCGCGCACGGACATGCCGTTCCGCGGCGTCACCTGGGGCGTCGTGCTCGGCGCCTTCATCATGCCGCCCTATCTGGGCGCCATCGGCTGGATCCTGCTGGCGGGGCCCAATGCCGGCTGGATCAACCAAGCCTGGACCTTCGTGACCGGCGATCCGGATTCCATCGTCAACGTCTACACCTTCACCGGCCTGGCGCTCGTCATCGCGCTCAACTCCTTTCCCTTCATCTTCATCTTCGTTAAGGCGGCGCTCGACATGGTGTCGTCGGAGATGGAGGATGCCGCCAACATCCTCGGTGCCGGCGCGTGGCGCACCATGATGACGGTAACCCTGCCGCTCGTCTGGCCGGCCATCCTCGCCGGGATCATCATCGTCTTCCTGGAGACGATGGCGCTGTTCGGCACGCCGGCGATCATCGGCATTCCGGCGCGCATCAACGTCGTCACGACGCAGCTCTGGCAGTTCTTCGAGTTCCCGACGCGGGTCGAGGTGGCCGCCGCCTACGCCATCCCGCTGCTGCTGATCACCGTGGCGCTGATCGCGGTGCAGCGGCTGGTCCTGTCGCGCAAGGGCTTCGTCTCGCAGACCGGCAAGGGCGGCGAGCGGCGGCCGGTGCAGCTCGGCGCGTGGCGCTGGGTCCTGTTCGGCTGGTGCGCCTTCGTCGGCCTGCTCGCCGTGCTGATGCCCCTCGTGGTCCTGCTCCAGGCGTCCTTCGCCGAGGCGTGGGGCAGGGGCTTCTCCTTCGACAACCTGACCCTGAGGAACTACTACTATCTGATATTCCAGCACGACATGGCGATGCCGTCGGTCTGGAACACGATCTACTTCTCGGCCGCGGCGGCGACGTTTGCGCTGATCATCGCCCTGCTGGTCGCCTACATCCAGCACCGCAAGCTGGTGCCGTTCGCCGGCGTTCTGGGCTTCCTCGCCATGGCGCCCTTCGTCATCCCTGGCATCGTCATGGCGATCGGCTTCTATGCCGCCTATGCCTCGCCGCCGCTGGCGCTCTACGGCACGGCGGCGCTGATGATCCTCGCCTTCACCGCCCGCTTCCTGCCGATCGCCTATGCCAACTGCTCGGCGGCGGTCCGCACCGTCCATCCGGAGATGGAGGAGGCGGTGCGCATCCTCGGCGGCGGACGGATGCGGGCGATCCGCTCGGTCGTGGCGCCGCTGATGAAGAAGAGCCTGTTCGGCGCCTGGCTGATCGTTTTCATCATTGCTACGCGCGAGCTCTCCGCCGCGGTCTTCCTGGTCGGGCCGAACACGCGGACGATGTCCGTGATGCTCTACGACCTCAGTGAGGAAGGCAATTTCGAGGTCCTGTCGGCCCTCGGCGGCATCCTGCTGGTCATCACCGTTACCCTCGTCGCCATCGGCATGAAGCTGCTGGGGCGCGATTTCATGCTGCGGAGAGAATGAGATGCCGCGCCTCGTACTGAAGCAGATCGTCAAGACGTTCGGCGCCTTCACCGCCGTCGACCATCTCGACCTCGACCTCGCCGACGGCGAATTCGTCTCGCTGCTCGGCCCTTCCGGCTGCGGCAAGACCACCACCCTGCGCATGATCGCCGGCTTCATGCCGCCGACCGAAGGCACGATCGAGATCGACGGCAAGATCCTGTCCTCGCCGTCGAGCGTCATGCCGCCGGAGCGCCGCGGCATGTCGATGATCTTCCAGAGTTACGCCATCTGGCCGAACATGACGGTCTTCGAAAACGTCGCTTTCGGCCTGAAGCTGCGCAAGCTGTCGGGCGACGAGATCCGCGACCGCGTCGGCCGCATCCTCGACGTCGTGCAGATGGGCCATCTCGCCGGGCGCTACCCGTCGGAACTGAGCGGCGGCCAGCAGCAGCGGGTGGCGCTCGCCCGGGCCATCGTCGTCCAGCCGGCGGTCCTCCTGCTCGACGAGCCGCTGTCGAACCTTGACGCCAGCCTGCGCGAGGAGATGCGGTTCGAGATCCGCCGTCTGCACGACGAGTTCCGCATCACCACCGTCTACGTCACCCACGACCAGGGCGAGGCGATGGTGACGTCGGACCGGATCGCCGTGATGAACGCCGGCCGCATCGAGCAGATCGACGATCCGTTCAGCCTCTACAACCGGCCGCGCACGCGCTTCGTCGCCGGCTTTATCGGCCGCACCAACTTCATCGAGGCGCGGCGCGAGGCGAACAGCGTGACGTTCGACGGCTTCGCCGTGCCCGCCGGACGCTTCAACGGCGAACTCGATGGACGGACGGGGGCGGTCACCTTTTCGGTCCGTCCGCAGAACATATCGTTGCACGGCTCACAGCCGTCGGGAACGAATGGCCTGGCTCTCCCGGGCCGGATCGTCGAGCGCGCCTATCTCGGCGAGTTCTGGGACTATGTCGTGGCGCCGGCGGACAGCGGCCTGCGCCTCAGGGTGGTGGCGCCGCCGCGCGAGGTGTTCGAGGCGGGGCAGACCGTCTGGATCGGTCTCGCACCGGATCAGATGACCCCACTGGCCTGAGCCCCCGGCGCACCTGCCGATCCGCTCGCATCGATCCCCGACGGCCGCGCCCATGCTCGACGCACGCCTCGGCCCCGGGTTGCGGGCGGCCCTCGATCCGGCCGCCCGCCGCCTGATCCGCCTCGGGGTCGGTGCCGATGCGCTGACCTGGACGGGGTTCGCCTTCGGCCTGGCGGCTGCCGCCGCAGTTGCAGCATCATGGTACGGCATCGGCCTGGCCCTGTTTTTGTGCAATCGCCTGTTCGATGGGCTCGACGGTGCGGTGGCCCGCCGGGTCGGGCCGACCGACCGCGGCGGCTTCCTCGACATCACCCTCGACTTCATCGTCTACGCCGCCTACCCGCTGGGCTTCGCGCTGGCGGCGCCGTCGCAGAATGCGCTGGCAGCGGCCATCCTGCTGTTCTCTTTCATCGGAACGTCTGCCTCTTTCCTGGCTTTCGCCTCCATTGCGGCGCAGCGTGGGATCGTCGGCACCCGGCACGGACCGAAGGCGATCCACTATCTCGGTGGCCTGACCGAAGGCACCGAGACCATCCTGGCCTTCGTCCTGTTCGCGCTGTTTCCGGGTTGGTTTCCCTGGCTGGCTGCGGGCTTCGGCGCCCTTTGCCTCGCCACCGCCGCTGCCCGGATCCTCCAGGGCGTGCGCACCTTCTCCGCCATGCCGCAGCCGCCCGTTGCACAGAAAAAAAGGCCGTCGACTGATGCCGACGGCCCGAGTTGAGGGAGGAAACGCCCGCCAGAAGATCTGGCAGTAACTGTACAGCAAGGGGCGTGCCAAGTTCGTCCGCGCGCGTCGACCGGGTCCGGAGGTCGCCCCGCGCAGCCGCCGCGCGACATGGCGCGCAGCTTGCGCTACCTCTGGCGCTCGGCGAGCGGGGGCGACGATCAGGCATGCTGAAGAGAACGGACGGTCCGGCCTTCGTCGCGACGCTGGGCATGCTCGCCGCCGTCACCGCGACGGCCATCGACATCTCCATCCCGGCCCAACCGAAGATCGCCCAGGATTTCGGCGCGGCACCCGGTGCGGGCGGTGCGATCGTGACCGCCTATCTGCTCGGCTTCGGCGCCGGGCAGATGGTCTGGGGCCTGCTCGCCGACCGGTTCGGCCGTCTGGCGCCGCTCTACGTGTCCCTCGTCTGCTTCGTCGTCGCCAGCATCGTCTGTGCGATCACCGAATCCTTCACCCTCCTGCTCGTCGCGCGCGGCGTGCAGGGCGTCATGGGATCCGCCGCACCGGTGATCGCCCGCGCCATCGCCCGTGACCAGGGCGGCGGCATCCGCAGCGCCCGCCTGCTGTCGACCATGACGATCATTGTCGGTCTGGCGCCGCTGCTCGCCCCCACCGTCGGATCCGGCCTGCTGACCCTGTTCGCTTGGCCGGCGATCTTCTGGTTTCTCGCGACCTTCGGCGGGATCGCCCTCCTCTGTTCCGTCGTCGTGCTGCCGGAGACGCTGCAGGTCGCCGATCAGGCGGCCCTGTCGCTCCGGCGCATCCTCGCCGGTGCGGCGGCGCTCTTCCGGTCGCCCGATTTCGTCGGCGGCGTCGCCGTGACCTCCAGCATCTTCTTCGGCTACGCCTCGCTGCTGGCGATCGGTGCTGCGGTGGCGGACGTGCGCTACGGCGTGCCGCCGGAGGCGTTCGGCCCGGTCTTCGCCATCGCGGCGGCGGCCTTTCTGGTGGGGTCGACGACGGCCCGCACGCTCGCCGGCAAATACGGCATCGAACGCGTCCTGATCTGTGGCGGCATCCTGGCCGCCAGCGTCGGCGTCACGATGCTCGTCCTCTCGGCCGCCGAGCCCAGCCTGCCCGTGCTCTGGGCGGGCGTGGCGGCCTATGTGGCGGCGTTCGGCTCGCTGATGCCGGCCGGCACGGCCAAGGCGCTGGAGCCGGCGGGCGGCATGGCGGGGCTCGGCTCCTCGCTGATCGGCACCTCGAACATGCTGGCGGGCGTGGCCGGCTCGGTCCTCGCGGTCCAGCTCTTCGACGGCAGCCACCGTGCCCTGACGATGGTGATGGCGGGGGGCGCGCTGATGGCGGCGACCGCGGTGCTGGCAGGGCTGCTGCGCCGCCGCCGCCACGCTCCTTAACTCGACTTGCTTGTCCTTCCGCCGGCCGCCGCGCATCTTGCCGGCCTCTGATCGGCGGGAGCGGACATGCGCACGAGGCTCGGTTTCGGCGGCACCATCACGGCGCCGCACCATCTGGCGGCTGAGGCCGGCGCGGAGATCCTGCGTGCCGGCGGCAACGCGGTCGAGGCTATGGTGGCGGCGGCCGCCGCCATCGCCGTGGTCTATCCGCACATGAACGCGATCGGCGGCGACGGCTTCTGGATCGTCGCGGAGCCGGGCCGTGATCCCGTCGGCATCGATGCGTGCGGTGCCGCGGCCGCCGCTGCGACGCGCGACTTCTATCGCGAGCGCGGCCATGTGGGGACGATCCCCAGCCGCGGACCGCTCGCCGCCCTCACCGCGGCGGGCACGATCTCCGGCTGGGCCGCCGCCCTCGATGTGGCGCGGCCCTGGGGCAATCCGATTCCGCTGGCGGACCTGCTCGGCGCCGCCGTCGATCTCGCCCGCGACGGCGTGCCCGTCACCCCCAGCCAGCATGGGCACACGGCGGCGAAGCTCGCCGAACTGCACGACGTGCCGGGCTTCGCCGAAACCTTCCTGATCGGCGGCGCGGTGCCGCGCGCGGGTGCCCGCCTCGCGAATGCCCGTCTCGCGGCGACGCTCGAACAGCTCGGCACCGGCGGCCTCGACGACTTCTACCGCGGCGACCTCGCCCGTTCGATCGCGGCCGACCTCGCCGCCGCGGGCAGTCCGGTGGCGCTCGCGGATCTCGAATCCCATCGCGCCCGGCGCGTGACGCCGCTCGCGGCGGACCTCGCCTGCGGCCGCATCTGGAACATGCCGCCGCCGACCCAGGGCCTCGCCTCGCTGATGATCCTCGCGATCTTCGAGCGGCTCGCCGTCGCCGAGGCGGAGAGTTTCGACCATCTGCACGGTCTGATCGAGGCGACGAAGCAGGCCTTCCTCATCCGCGACGCGCACGTCACCGACCCCGCGCACATGACCGCCGATCCGGCGTCCTTCCTGGCCCCGGACCTGCTTGACGCCGCGGCCGCACGCATCGACCGCGGCCGGGCGCTGCCATGGCCGCAGTCGGCATCCAAGGGCGACACGATCTGGATGGGCGCCATCGACGCCCAGGGCCGCGCCGTCAGCTTTATCCAGAGCATCTACTGGGAGTTCGGCTCCGGCATCGTCCTGCCGGAGAGCGGCATCCTCTGGCAGAACCGCGGCATCAGCTTCGGTCTGACCGACGGCGCGCCGCATCCGCTGCGCCCGGGGCGCAAGCCGTTCCACACCCTCAATCCGGCCTTCGCCCGGCTGAAGGACGGGCGCACCATGGTCTACGGCACCATGGGCGGCGAGGGCCAGCCGCAGACCCAGGCGGCCCTCTTCAGCCGCTACGCGATGTTCGGTCAGGACCTGCAGGACGCGATTTCCGCGCCGCGCTGGCTGCTGGGCCGCACCTGGGGCGCGGAGAGCACGACGCTCAAGCTGGAAGACCGGTTCGATCCGGTCCTGGTCCGGCGCCTGCGCGACGTCGGCCACGCGGTCGAGACCGCACCGCCGCTGACCGATCTGATGGGCCATGCCGGTGCCGTGGTGCGCCACGCGACCGGCCTCTTCGAGGGCGCCACCGATCCCCGCTCCGACGGAGCGGCCGTGGCCCTGTAGCGGCCGCCGCAGGGAAAGCATTCCAGGCACGGGTCTGCCTACCTCTTGATCATTGCCGCGGACCCGCCAGAGTAGGGAAGACTGACGCGCCCGAAGAACCGAAGGGGACATGCGGCTTGGCCTCCGTGCAGGAACCAGAGCTGCTGAGGAGCCGGGAGCTCCTGCAGGCGATCATCAAGGATGTTCCGGACGCGATCCTGCTGACCAACGCCCATCGGCAGATCGTGGTCGTGAACGCTGCCGCCGAACGGATCTTCGGCTATGCGCGCGACGAGTTGGTCGGCCAGTCGACCATGCTGCTCTACCGCGACCGCACTGACTTCGAACGACAGGGTGCGGAACGGTTCGCCGGCCCGCGCCGTGTCGACGGCGAGCGGCTGGAACTCCAGCTGCGGCGCCGATCCGGAGAGTTGTTCGATGCCGAGGCGATCGTTACCGGCATCGGTGGCGCGAGCGGTACGCGGATAGGGTATCTGGGGATCGTGCGGGACGTCACTGCGCGCAATGCGGTCGCCGCGGAACTGCGCGAGACCCGGCGGCGCCTCGCCGATGCGGTGGAGGCATTGTACGAAGGGCTCGTGATCTTCGATGCCCAGGACCGTGTGATCCTCCGGAACGGCCGGTTCAAGGAACTGTACCCGATCGCGGGGGACATCCTGGAGCCGGGGATCCGTTACGAGGATGCGCTGCGCGAGGCCGTGCGCCGGGGACAGTTCGACATCCCGGCAGGCCAGGAGGAGACGTGGCTCACGCAGAGGATCGCGAACTTCCGCTCACCCGCCCAGGATCCGTTGGAGACGCGGCTTCCCGATGACCGCTGGACGCTGGTCAGCACCCGCCGGACGACGGACGGCGGTACCGTCGCATCTTATTTCGAGATCACGCGACGCAAGCGGCTCGAAGCCGCGCTGACCGAGCTGACGCAGGTCAGTGCGTCGTCGGAAGGCAGAATTCGGGAGCGGATCTGCGCGGGACTGGCGGTCGGAGCCCGCTATCTCGGGCTCTCGACCGGCCTTGTCGGAACCGTCGCATCGGACAGCTTCACGATCATGTTCGCGTCTCCCTCCCTCGCGGACCTTCAGCCGGGCACCGTTTTCGATCTGGATAGAACGCACGCGAAGCCGATCGTCGAGACGGGCTGCGGATTCGATTTCGTCGGATGCGCCGGTTCGGAGGCGATCGCGCCGCCGCTGCGGTGCAAAGCGTTCATCGGCGCGCCGCTCCACGTCGATGGCGTGATGTCGGCGATGATCGGCTTCTTCTCCTCCGTCCACCGGGCGCACCCGTTCGACGAGACCGAGCGTCGCTTCCTGGCGGTCCTCGCCGATTGGGTCGGCGGAAAGATCGCGCGGATGCGTCACGAGGAACATCGTCTCGAACTGGAGGCGGAACTGGTCCGTCTGGCGACGACCGACGAGCTGACCGGCATCGCCAACCGCCGCGCCCTGCTCGGCGATGCGGAACGGGCGGTGGCGCAGGCGCGCCGATATGGCCGGCCGCTGACTCTGGCGCTGGCCGATCTGGATCACTTCAAGTCGGTGAACGACCTCTACGGTCACCCGGTGGGCGATGCGGCCCTCCGGCTGTTCACCCGGGTGGTCGGCGAGGAGCTGCGAAGCGTCGACCTCTTCGGCCGGATGGGCGGCGAGGAGTTCTGTCTGGTTCTGCCCGAGACCGACCGTGCCGGGGGGCTCGCGCTGATGGATCGGATTGGCGCCAGCCTCCGCCGGCGGGACATGGCCGTCGATGGTGCCAGCATCCGTATCACGGCCAGCTTCGGCCTCGTGCAGTGCACGCCCGAGGACATGCTGGACGATCTCCTCCGGGAAGCGGATGCCGCCCTCTACGACGCCAAGCGCCGCGGACGCGACCGCGCCGTCGCCCGCTGATCCGCCGAATGCGGATCAGCCGAAGGCGGCGCCACCCGGCGAGAGGCGCAGGCCGGGGCGCAGCCGGGTGAAGGGCAGGCGGGCCGGGTCCATCACCATCGGGCCCGGCGCCGCGACCAGCAGCACCGCCGCGGCGATCGGCTCGAAATCGGCGCGGAAGTGAACCGAGCTCTTCAGCGCCAGGATGCGCTGCTGCTCGGGCGCGATGCCGACATGGCGGAACATCTCGCGGTCGGCCGCCTGGACCTTCTTGCCGGCGACGACCACGCGCACGCCGCCGATCCGTAGGCAGGCCATCGGCGCCAGTTCCATCCGCGCGCCGCCGTAGAAGGGGCCGGTGCAGGTGAAGCGGCCGTCCACCTTGCGGTCGACGGTAAAGGTGGCATCCAGAGAACTGTCGCCCGGGACGCCGTGCTTGCCGCCCAGGCTGACGCGCACCTCCGCGCCCTCGCCGCAGCGGTGGGCGATGGTCGCAACGTGCGGGTCGTAGACCAAGCCCAGTGCGGCATCCTCGACGCCGGCCGCGACCAGCGCCTTCAGCAGGCCCATCGTGTCGGCCGTGCCGCCGGCGCCCGGATTGTCCTGCACGTCGGCCAGCACGACGGGCCGCCGGCCATCGTAAAGCCGCAGCGCCTCGCGCACCGCCTCGTCCGGCGTCAGCGGGGTGCTGTGCCATTCCCGCTCGGCGGCCTCGATCTCCTCCGCCAGCCGCTCCACGGCATGCGTGGCGGCGGCCCGATCGGGGCCGAAGGCGTACACGCTGGCGCCGCAGTCGGCGAAGTCCGCCGCGGGAAAGCCGGCGGCGAAACTCAGCAGCGCGCCGGTCTCCGCTTCCAGTTCGGGCAGGCGCGCGACGATGCGCGCGGTGGGCTGCACCGTCGTGCAGCCGTCGGTCAGCGGTATCAGGAACGGGTTCTGCCGCCACGCGCCGTATAGGGGGCGCGGCGCGCGCAGCAGCCCGTCCAGGAACGCGGCCATCCGCTCGCCGGTGGCCGCCATGTCGACGTGCGGATAGGTGCGATAGCCGAGCAGGGCGGTCGCCTGCGCCATCATCCGCGCAGTCATGTTGGTGTGATAGTCCAGCGTCGCGACCACCGGCACGTCCGGGCCGACGACCCGGCGCACGCGCGCCAGCAGTTCGCCCTCGCCGTCGTCGACATGCTCGGCGACCATCGCGCCGTGCAGGCCGAGATAGACCGCGTCGAACGGCCCCCCCGTCTCCAGGTCCTCGATCAGCAGTCCGACGATGCGCTCGTAGGCGTCCTCGGTCACTGGTCCCGACGGGCTCGCCGAGCCCCAGATCAGCGGCACGATCGCGTGGCCCAGCCCCTCTGCCGCCGCCAGGAAGCCCGAGATCCCGAGATTGTAGCCGCGCAGCGCCTCGATCATGTCCTCGCCGCGGGTCAGCGGCGGCCAGCTGTAGCCGCGCTCGAACTCGTCATAGGTGGCGAGCGTCGGCGAAAAGCTGTTGGTCTCGTGCCTGAACCCGGCGACGGCGATGCGCGCCATCCCTCTCTCCCTGCATGCGGCGTCGCCCAACATAGCTGGCTGCGCGCCGCGGGAGCAGGGGGCACGGTGGTTACTCGGCGGCCTTCGCGTGGCCTACCGTCTGGATCACCTCGAAGCCTTCGAACTGGGGGTGGCCCAGATAGAGCGGCTTGTTGCCGCCGGCCCCCCGGTGCGCTGCGCGGAACGCCTCGGACTTCGTCCAGGCCTCGAAATCCTCCTTGCTGCGCCAGATCGTGTGCGACGCGTAGAGGACGTGGTCGTCGCGCACGGGACCACGCAGCAGGTGGAACTCGACGAAGCCGGGCACCGTGTGCAGGTGCGTCTCGCGGTTCATCCAGACGTCCTCGAAATCCTTCTCCGATCCCGGCTGGACCATGAAGCGGTTCATGGCGATGAACTGTGACATGCTGCTTGCCTCGCTCTGTGTGTTGCTCGCTGCGGCTCAGAACTGGTGGGTGAGGGTGACGCGGAACGAGCGGCCGGGCTCGGTATAATAGTCCTCGCGGGTCGCCGCCGTATCGTCCGGCACGTCCAGCGCGTTCCAGTACTTCTCGTCGAAGACGTTGAACAGGCCGGCCTGGACCATCGCGCCTGGGACGAACGCCGGCTTCCACCACGCCGTCAGGTCGACGACCTTGTAGCTCGGCGCCTCGAAACCGCCACCGGACACGTCGTCGCGCGCTGCGGCGGCCGTGATCGAGGCATCCGCGCCCCAGGCTTCCGTGGCATAGCCTAGTCCGAGGATGGCGCGCAGTGCCGGGATCGAGTTGACGTATTCGTCCTCGTCCGTGTCGCGGCCGACCGCCCAGGCGAACGACGCCCAGGTGCGCCAGTGCTCGGTGACGTTCCAGTAGCCGCTCGCCTCGGCGCCGTAGATCTCGACGCGCGCGCGGTTCTCGTAGCCGATGACGCCCCCGATCGGATAGTCGCCGCCGGGTGGCGCCAGCTGCACCTCATCGATGAAGTTCTTGTAGAAATTGTAGAACCCCGTCACCGATCCGCCGAAGTCGCGGCGGTTCAGCTTCGCGCCGATCTCGAAACCGTTGCTCGTCTCGGTCTTCAGGTCGGGATTGCCGACGCGGGCGTAGGATCCCGGCGCGCCGTAGTCCTGGTACAGTTCGGTCGCCGACGGTGCCCGGAACGCCTGCGCCCACTGCCCGAACACGTCCAGTTCCGGCGTCGCGTGCCATGTGGCGCGCAGCTTCGGCGAGAGCTTCGAATCGCTCGTCGAATCCGGCATCGTCCCGTCGAAGTTCGGGCCGTTCACATAGTCCGACGTCTCCTGCGGCTTGTGCTCGTACCAGTCGAAGCGGACGCCCGGAGTCAGGCTGAAGCGGCCGTCGGCCGTGCCGATCTCGTCCTCGACATAGAAGCCGAACGCCAGGCTCTCGACGTCGGGCATGTCGGAAGCGTTGGTGTGCAGGAAACGGCAGGTCTGCGGTCCGTAGGGCTGCGGAATCGTCGTCCAGTCGACGTCAGGGCAGTTGTCCTCGCCGTGGGAATACTGCGTCGTGTCCTGGCGATAGACCTCGCCGCCGAACCGCACGGTGTGGGTCGTGCCGCCCATGGATCCGCCGGTATCGAGCAGCTTCTTCGCGTCGCCCTGCAGGCCGTAGGACGTCTGCTCCAGCTCGTTGTCGCGCTTGTACGTGCCGAACGGCTGCGCATAGTACTGGCCGCCGGGCGCAAAGCCGCGCGGATCCGGGTCGCGGATCGCGTTCACGGTGTTGTTCAGGGTCTGGCGCTGCCAGTAGGCGATGACGTTCGCCTGGTCGAGGACATCGCGCCGGTCGGGCGACGTGAAGTCGTAGGACAGCGAGACGCGCTTGCGGTCGACCTCCTCGCCGGTGTCGTAGTTGCCGATCTGATACGTGCCGGTCTGGCCGACCCTGTTGTCCTCGGTCTCGTCGCGGTTGAACAGCTCTCCGGTCAGGCCGATGCGGTGGCCGCCGTCGAAACGCTGCGCCAGCTTGAACAGAAAATCATACTGCTCGTAGTCGGCCGGGTTCGATTTCGTCCGCGCATCGCCCGTCCCGCCGACGTCGCCCTCGTTGTCCAACGCGTGGCCGCTGCGGAAGCCGCCCTGCAGCAGGACGAACGTGTCGCCCACCCGGCCCGCGACGGCCGAACTGGCGCGCCAGCTGTCGTCGGCGCTGTCGTAGCCCGCCTTCGATAGCGCCCCGAACAGCGTCTCGCCCGGCAGCAGGTCCTCCGGATCCAGCGTCTTCAGCGCTACTACGCCGCCCAGCGCGCCGGAACCGTACAGGCTGGAATCCGCACCGCGGACGATGTCGATGCGCGACAGGCTGTCGAACGCGAAGGCGTTCACCCCGCCGCTCACGCTGCGCGGGTCTTCCATCCAGGTCTGGCGGATGCCGTCGATCGTCGTCAGCACGCGGTTCTCGCCCAGGCCGCGCAGGTTGATGCTGTTGGTCGCCCGGCTGTAGCCGACGCCCGCGTCCAGCCGCCGGCCCAGATCCTGGATGCTCTGCACCATGTGCTGGTCGAGCGCCTCCTTCTCGATGCGGACGGTCGTCTCGTCCGTCTCCGGCGGTGCAGCGCCTTCCACCTCGAGCGGAGCCAGTTCGACCGCCGCCGGCGCCTTTCCGGTCCGCTCGCCCGTCTGCTGTGCCGCGGCGCCCCCCGCGCCGAGGACGAGGAGCGACGCCGTGCCGCACAGCAGCCGTATGCGTGCCGATCGTGCCGAAACCATAGCTGAACCCCCGTGCCGAATGCGATGCCGTGATCGATGTCTCGGCTGACTCGCGGCATCCGGGTGCGGCGGCTGGCTCGGCCACGGGTGTAACGGAAGCACCTGCGGCCGGTCAAGGTGTTGCGATTGACTCTCATTATGAGTTATTCGATGGCATCTGCCGCCTTCGTGTGGCGGCGCAACCGCGAACGGGAGCGGTGAAGATGCTGAACCAGTCGCGGCCGCCACTGCGCGCCGCAGGGGCGCTGATCGGGTTCGCGCTGGCGCTCGCGGCCGGCCTGTCGGTGACGGGTACGGCGCTGGCGGCGCAGGCGCAGCGGGTCGTCACGATCGGCGGCGCGGTGACCGAGATCGCCTACGCGCTCGGCCAGCAGGACCGCATCGTCGGCGTCGACGCCACGTCCTTCTTCCCGGCCGACGCGACCGAGAAACCCAATGTGGGCTACATGCGCGCGCTCTCGCCCGAGGGCGTGTTGGCGCTGCGGCCCGACCTCATCCTGGCCGTCGAAGGCTCCGGGCCGCCGGGCGCCGTCGACATCCTGAAGAGCGCCTCGGTTCCCTTCGTGACGGTCCCCGAGGGACGCACGCCGGAGGGCATCGACCGCAAGATCGAAAGGGTCGCCGACGCGCTCGGCGTGCCCGAGGCGGGCAGGGACCTCGCCGCCCGGGTACACGACGACCTCGCCGCCGTGCTGGACAAGACCCGCGGCGTGTCCGCACGCAGGCGGGTCCTCTTCGTCATGGCCCTGACCGACGGCCGGCCGATGGGCGCCGGGCAGGACACCGCCGCCGATGCCGTCATAAGGCTGGCGGGTGCCGAGAACGCCCTCGAGGGCGTGTCCGGCTACAAGCCGGTCTCCCCCGAGGCGATCGCCGCGACGGCACCCGACATCGTACTGGCGATGCGCCGGTCGGACGGCGTCGAACTCGATCCCGACCAGCTCTTCGCGACGCCGGCGCTGAAGTTCACGCCGGCCGCGCGCGACCGTGCGCTGGTGGTCATGGACGGCCTCTATCTGCTGGGGTTTGGCCCCCGCACGGCCTCGGCCGTCCGCGACCTCGCCGCGCGGCTCTATCCGGACCTGGACCTGCCGGGTGGCCATGCGAGCCGCTGATCCCGCGCTGACGCTGCCGGGCGGCGTGGCTGCCGGCGACCGCCGGACAGTCGCCCGCACCTTCGTCGGCCTTCTCGCCCTGCTGCTCGCCGCGACCATCCTCCTGTCCGCTGCCGTGGGGCCGGCGGGGTTCGGCTTCGACGTGCTGCGCCCGCTCTTCGCGGGCGACACGGCGGCGGATGCCAATGCGCTGATCCTGTGGGAGATCCGCCTGCCGCGCACCCTGCTCGGCGTCATGGTCGGCGGTTCGCTGGCGATCGCGGGGGCGCTGATGCAGGGCCTGTTCCGCAACCCGCTCGCCGATCCCGGCCTCATCGGCATCTCGTCGGGCTCGGCACTCGGCGCCGTGACCATGATCGTGCTGGGCGCGGGACCGCTGGCACCGGTCGCACTGGCCCTCTCGATCTACGCGCTGCCGACGGCGGCGTTCGTCGGCGGGCTCTCCGTCACCATCCTCCTCTACGCCATCGCCACCCGCGAGGGCCGCACGTCGGTCGCGACGATGCTGCTCGCCGGCATCGCGCTTGCGGCACTCTCCGCCGCGGCCACCGGCCTGCTCATCTTCGGCTCCGACGACCAGCAGCTGCGCGAGATCACCTTCTGGAGTCTCGGCAGCCTGGGCGGCGCCACCTGGATCAAGGTCGCGACGCTGGCGCCGGTCCTGCTGGCGGCGGCCCTCGTCGTCCCGCTGCTGTCGCGCGGCCTGAACGCGCTGCTCCTCGGCCAGGCCGAGGCGTTCCACCTCGGCGTGCCGGTCCAGCTGGTGAAGCGCACGGTGATCGTGGTCGCTGCCGCCCTCACCGGGGCGGCCGTCGCCTTCACCGGCGTCATCGGGTTCGTCGGGATCGTCGCGCCGCACCTGCTGCGGCTCGCCATCGGCCCCGACCACCGCTACCTGCTGCCGGGCAGCGCGCTGCTGGGCGGCATCGTGATGGTCGCCGCCGACATGGTGGCGCGCACTGTCGTCGCCCCGGCGGAGCTGCCGATCGGCATCGTCGCCGCGGCGATGGGCGCGCCCTTCTTCCTCTGGATCCTGCTGCGCCAGCGCGGTGTGGTGGACCTGTGAGGGACGCCCCTGCGACCTTCGCGCCGCTGATCGAGGCGCGCGGCGTCTCCGTCCGGTACGGGCCGCACACCGTCCTCGCGCCGACAGACCTGACGATTGGCGCCGGTGCCACCACGGTGATCGTGGGGCCGAACGGCGCCGGCAAGACGACATTGATGCGCGTCCTGACCGGGGAGCTGGCGCCCTCGAGCGGCACGGTGCGGTTCGGCGGCGCCGACATTGCGACGCTCTCCGCCGCCGCACTGGCGCGCCGTCGGGCGGTGCTGCCCCAGGCGACCCGCCTGTCCTTTCCCTTCACCGTGCACGAGGTGGTCCGGCTCGGCTGCCCCGCCGGCCGCGACGACCCCGCGCGCATCGCCGCCTTGCTGGAGCGCGTCGACCTTACCGGCTTCGGCCACCGCTACTACCAGCAGCTGTCGGGTGGCGAGCAGCAGCGCGTCCAGCTCGCCCGCGTCCTCGCCCAGCTCGATACCGGCCGGGACGGCGCCGGGGAGGGCGATCTGCCCCGTGCCCTGTTTCTCGACGAGCCGACCTCCAGCCTCGACATCCGCCACCAGATCGCGGTGCTGGAGATCGCCCGCACCTATGCCGCCGCCGGCTGGGCGGTGCTGGCGATCCTGCACGACCTGAACATGGCGGCGATGTTCGCCGACCGGATCCTGGTGGTCGATCGCGGTCGCGTCGTCGCGGACGGCCGCCCGGCCGCGGTGATCACGGCGGAGCTCGTTTCCCGGGTGTTCGGCGTGAACGCCGACATCGGCGCGCGCGACGGTATCCCCTACGTCCTGCCGCCGCGCCCGGCAGGTCTGCCGGACGGCCGGATATAGCCGTGCGGGTCGACGGCGTTGCTGACGCCGCGCTATCAATGCGCAGCGAACCAGAAGCTCCGTCGATCCTGCAACGAGGAAACCCCGATGACGCCACGCGCACTGCCGGTCTGGCGCTCCGTCCTGTTCGTTCCGGTCAATGTCGAGAAGTTCGTCGCCAAGGCGGCCGGGGTCGGCGCCGACGCGCTGAAGCTCGACCTGGAGGACAGCATCGGCCCCTCCGACAAGGACAGTGCCCGCAAGATGGCGCCCGACGTGGCGCGCCGCCTGAACGAGGCCGGCGACGAGGTGATGGTGCGCGTCAACCGGCCCTGGCGCCTGCTCGTCCGCGACCTGGAGGCGGTGGTCGGGCCGCACGTGTCTACGGTCGTCCTGCCGAAGGCCGACAGCCCCGACCTGATCAAGGCGGTGAGCGAGGTGATCGGCGAGATGGAGCTGGAGCGCGGCATGGCCGTAGGCTCGACCCAGCTGATGCTGCTCATCGAGAGCGCCGAGGGCTATCTGCGCATGCCGGAGATCGCCAGGGCCGACCCGCGCGTCGTCGCGATCACCCTGGGTTCGGAGGATTTCGGCCTGTCGCTCGGCATGACCGCCGATCCGGAGACGCTCTATGCGCCGGCGACGCAGGTCGTCGTCGCGGCGAGCGCCGCCGGCGTGATCCCCTGGGGCTTCGTCGGTTCGATCGCCGAGTACAAGGACATCGACCGCCTGCGCGGCATCGTCCAGCGCTCGAAGCGGCTGGGCTTCCGCGGCGCCAGCTGCATCCACCCCAACCAGGTGCGGATCTGCAACGAGGAGTTCGGTCCCTCCGAGGAGGAGGTGGCCGCGGCGCGCCGGCTCGTCGCGGCCTATGACGAGGCGCTGGCCCAGGGCCGCGGGTCGGTGGAGATCGACGGCAAGATGGTCGACATCCCGATCGCCGAGCGCGCGAAGGGCGTCATCCGGCTGGCGGACGCCCTGGCTGAGCGGGCGCGCAGCCGCAACCGCTGAACCGGTTCATGCCGGACCGGCCGACGTCGGCCGGTCCGTGGCGGTCGTGCCGAGTGCAGCCGCGCCGGCGCTCGGTTGATCCGCTCCGGACTCGATCGGGTCGTCGGACGTATGGTCGAAGGCCGGCGGGATCGTGACGGTGACGGTCGTGCCCGCGCCGAGCTCGCTCTGGACCGTGACCTCGCCGTCGTGCAGGTCGACGAGCGCGCGGACGATCGCGAGGCCGAGGCCGGTGCCGGCCTCGGCGCGCCCCATCGCGTTGCTCGCCTGGACGAACGGCTGAAAGATCGTCGGCAGGTCGTCTTCGGGGATGCCGATACCGTTGTCCTTCACCGTGAGGATGGCGGCGCCGGCGTCGGATCGTCGAACCGAGACGATGACGGTGCCTCCGGCTTCGGTGAACTTCACTGCATTGCTGACGAGGTTCAGCGTCAGCTGCCGCAGCGCACGCTTCTCGCCCCACGCCCGAACGGCAGCGTTTACGTCGATCTCGATCGTCACGTCCTTCCGGCGGGCCGTCTCGCTCATCATCTTCGTCGTCTCTGCGGCCAGCCGGCCCAGATCCAGCCACTCCTTGCTGATCTGCACCCGTGCCGCCTCGATCCGCGTCAGGTCGAGGATGTCGTTGATGATGGTGAGCAGATGCTCGGCGCTGCGGCCGATCTCACGGGCATAGTCGAGATAGCGGGGGGCGAGCGGGCCGAACATTTCGGCCGACATGACCTGCGAGAATCCCATGACGGCGTTGAGCGGTGTCCGCAATTCATGGCTCATCAGGGACAGGAACTCGGCCTTCGACCGCGCCCCGACCTCGGCCTCCGACCGCGTCTGGATCAGCTCCCGTTCCAGAGTGCGCGCTGCCGTGACGTCGCGGTCGATATGGAGGATCTTGGGACGGCCCGTACCATCGTCCATGCACCGTGAATGCCGCATGACATAGTGCATCTTGCCGCTGGGGCCGATGATGCGGAACTCGCTCTGGATCTCGCCGGTCGTCGCTTCGCAATCGAGCACGTCACGGATGTCGTCCGGATTCACGACGGCCAGGAAATCTCCGAGCGTCCGCTGCGAGGTGGTTCCGGGCAGCCCCCAGAGGCGGAGCGCACCATCCGAAACGACCTGACAGCCGGATGCCGGATCCGACCAGATGTGACCGGATCCGACGGACTGCTCGATCGCCTCGAGGATCGCCGGCTCTGTCGGGCGCAAGTCGGCGGCGGGCTGCGCATCGGTCGCGACGGCAACGATGCAGGGTGCCTCGTCGGACGATGAGAGTGGCCAGGCGGCTACGCGCCAGGCAATGCCGCCGGAGACACCGTCGGCGCTTACGTCGAAGCTGACTGCACCTCTGGGATAGGGGGCGGCGAAGTGCCGGGCATCGCTGCCGAACCTGCGGATCGCGGCCTCGTCGAGTGCGTTCCAGGCGCCGTCGCCGGCCGTCGCTCCGATAAGCGCGTTCGCGGCCGTCGCGTTGGCGAACAGCTGCATCGGCCCGGCGCTGTCGGAAGCCGTGATCACCAGCACCGGCCGGCCGCACAGGGCGAGCGCCTGCAGGTCGGCCCGTGTTTGCGCGGGGAACATCATGGGCGCCGGGGCAAAGCGGAGGATGACATGACCGCACTTTCCGGCGGTTATCGTTGATGATCGGTAAATATGTGAAATTTAGGTCGTGCAGGTGAGGTCCCAACCATGCCCGCGGCGCGACGGCCGCATGTGATCCCAGGGGCACACGGCAGCGGGCCTGATCGGGTTAATACCAGTTTAAATTACCTAAAATGTCGTTAAAACCCGTATGGTCTGCCCATCACACCGACAGCGGAGCATCGCGATGAGCGTGGAGACCAATACAAGACTTCTCAACGCCGTCACGATCAAGCACGGGCCGATCGATTTCCTCTCCCGGTTCTTTCTCGAGGCGGACGAATATATCCGCGACCGCGGTATCAGGCTGACGGTGAGCCATGACTTCGACGCGCTGGCGAGGCTGAACGAACGTCAGGTGGCCGCCGGCACGTGGTACCCGCTGGTCCGCGCCTTCGACACGCGTTTCGGCGATATCGGGCCGGACAACGGCTACTGGATCGCCGGCATCGACGAGCATGGCGAGGTCGTGAGTTCGCAGTGCGGACGCTTCTACGAGTGGCACGACACCTGCCTGGCCGACCACATGGAACAGTTGCTGTTCGGCGACCGCTCCCACGGGGCCGAGGTGCACGTCACGGCACCGGTCGCCAGGATCATCCGCGGCAAGGTGTTGTTCAACGGCGGTGCCTGGATCCATCCCGCATACCGCCGCCACGGCGTGGCCAGCATCGCCGCGAAGGTCGGCCGCACCTTCGGAACCGCGAACTGGGGCTGCGATTGGATCGTCGGCACCCTCCAGCAGGACAAGTACAAGCTGGGCATGCACCGTCACTACGGCTTCTCGCAGATCAGTTTCGCGCTGCACGCCCCGGGTTCGCCGTGGGGGGACGAACCGATCGGGATCACCTATCAGAATCCGATGGAGCTGTTGGCCGAGGCCGAACTCTTCGTGAAGCACAAGGCTCGCCGGGAGGAACAGGCGGCCTGAGGACTCCGGACCGGTGCCTTCGGCTAGGTGCCGGTCGATCTGACGGCGAAGACCGCCCCGGCCGCGCGGTTCTCTGCGGTGAGGGTGGCGCCGAGTTGGCTCGACAACCCCTCGACGATCTGCATCCCGAGAGACTGCCCGTTGCGGGCGGCGAATCCTTTCGGCAGGCCGACGCCGTCGTCGGCGACGTGCAGGCACCATTTCTGCTCGTTACCGGTGAACTTCACGCTGACCAGTCCCGCGCGACCGTCAGGGAAAGCATATTTGAAGGCGTTGGTGACCAGTTCGTTGGCGATCAGCGCCAGGTTGATCGCCGTGTCGGCCGGCAATTGCACCCGCCGCGCGTCGACCACCACCTTCGCGTCGCCATAGGTCCGCGCGAGGTCGTCGCACAGCTCGCGCAGATAGGTCCCGAACTCCACGCTGGTGCCGTCATGGTCGCGGTAGAGCCGCTCGTGCGTGCGCGCCGTGACGCGGATCCGCTGCACCGCCTGGGCGAACAGTTCGCGTGAGGCCGGGTCGGTGACGCGCCGGCTCTGCAGGTTGATGATGCTCGATGTCAGCTGCAGGCTGTTCTTCACCCGGTGGTTGATCTCCCGGATCAGCACCTCGCGATGCTGCGCCAGCTCCTGGTTGTGCGCCAGCGCGGCGCGCAGACTGCGCTCGACGATCGACACGCGCAACGCGTCCGCGACGCTCATCTCCTCCTGATCCCAGGGCGCCGAGGTCTCGCGAACCTGTTCCTCGTACGCCGCGAAGGAACTGCGCGGGCTCAGCGGCTTGCCCGGATCCAGCAGGCCGGCGGCCGCCTTGCGCGGGTCGCCGGCCCATCGGATCGTCTTCAGGATCTCGTCGCGGAACCACAGCAGATGGTCGTCGGTGCCCGGTGCGATGCGCATCGCCAGCACGCCCGCGCCATGCGCCCATCGTGCGGCCGGCGGATAGCAACGGCTCAGCTTGTCGGTCACGAACACCGCTTCGTCGCCGCGCTGCGCCAGCCAGGTGATCAGCCGGCGGATCTGTGCGGGGCGCGGCGTGCGTCCGGACGTGCGGATTTTCCCGTCGGTGCAGACCGCCACGCCCTCCGCGCCGACCAGGTCGATCAGGTCTTGCGCATTGGCGTACAGGCCGGAGGCCAGGTCGGTGTGCTGCTCCATGGTCTCGGACAGCGCGCGCCTGATCCGCACGTCGCGCGTGCGTCGCATCTCGCGATCCGCCGCCACGCGCTTGCCCACCTCCAGCGCGATCAGCTGGCCGAGCAGCGCGCAGACGGCCCGGACCGCATGGGGCACATGCCGTGGCGTGCGGTGATGGCAGGCGATCAGCCCCCACAGCGCCCCGTCCTTGACGATCGAGATCGACATGGAGGCGCCGACCTCCATGTTCTTCAGATATTCCAGGTGGACGGGCGACACGCTCCGCAGCACGCTGAAGCTCATGTTGAGCGGCGACGTCGCCGCGCCGCGCATCGGCTGCGGCGTATAGCCGGCGTCCGGGATCAGGCGGATCCAGTTCTTGACGTAGAGCGCGCGCGCCTGCGGCGGAATGTCGAAGGCCGGAAAGCGCAACCCGAGATAGGGCGCCATCTCCGGCAGTCGCGCCTCCGAGATCACCGTTCCGCTGTCGTCGGGCAGGAAGCGGTAGACCATCACCCGGTCGAACCCGGTCAGGCGCCGCACTTCCACCGGCACCCGCTCCAGCAGGATGTCCAAGGTCTCCGCCGCGTGCAGGCTGCTCGTCGTCGCCAGCAGCTTGGCGAAGATGTCGCCGGTGTCGGGCGCGACGGACAGGTTCTCCAGCTCGACGATCAGCTGCCCCTCGATGCGGTGGACGAAGACGTCGAACAGCCGGCCCGGGCCCCCCATCCGGTGTTCCGCGAGGTGCATCGGCTTGCGGTCGATATCGTGCTCGCGCAGGCAGCGCTCTATCGCCTCCGCCAGTCCGCCCGGCACGATCTGGTCCAGCTTCCGGCCGACGATGGCGTCCGTGCCCAGTCCGAGCAGGCGCTCCGTGTCGCCGCCGCACTGCGTGACGCGCATGTCCGACGGCCGCAGGGCCAGCAGCACGCCATGCGGCTGCACCGCGCCCGGAACGTGTATCGGTTCCTGGTCGCAGTTCATGACGTCCGGCCGGCGGAGGAGATCTTGGGACAGCATGGAAGAGCCTCGGGGACGATCGGACCTAACGGCGCAGCCACCGCTCCAGGGCGGAGAAGGTGGCTTCTGCGGCAGCGGGTGCCGTGGCGAGAACGTTCGGGTCGCCGGAATGGCTCCGCAGAAAGCTGCAGAACGTCCGCCAGCGCTCTCCCGTAGCGTCGCCATACGCCGAAAAGAAGGCAGCGGGCAGCGCGTCGTCGTCCGCCTCCGCTTCGCGCCGCATGCGCTTCAGGATCACCCGTCCGCCCAGCGTCGATCCTTCCAGGACGTAGTGGCAGCCGATCGCCTCGCGCCAGCCGCGTATCGGCGGCAGGTGGGTGCAGACGGGCAGGGTGCCCGGGTCGGTCACGCCGAGCGCCTTCAGGTCGGCCGCCAGCAGCGGGCCTTTCGCGCCGATACCCCCGGGCGCCGCACCGTCGGGCCACGACACGGCCGCGAGTGCCGCCTCCAGCGGCGCATAGAAGCCCCAGAACCGTCCGAGCAGGCGGCGATAGCCGCCCCGGTCGGCCAGATGCGCGTCGATGTCGACGGCATCCTCCGTCCGCCGGTGATCGTTCTCCGTGCGGGCGCGCAGCGCCGCCAGCAGCGGGTTGGCCGCCGGCGGCGGGTTCGTGATTTCTTTACGCGCGGTCAAGAAGATGCAGTCCGCGATCCAGCGAACGACGCCACGACCATCTCCTGTGGAATGCCCCGCGCAGAGTCTGGGGCGCAGGTGGTGCGATCTCAACCACACCGAGGTAGGACAGGGGCCCAGGCGATGCCGTTTTATGTCCGATTCATAAGTCGTTACGGCAATGGGCTCGTCATCATCCTCTTCGGCCTGATGGCGCTGGCGATGCTGTTCGGCAGGAAGTCCAGTCTCACCGGGACACTGGTCTTTGCGCTCCCGGCGGCGATGTGCACGTTCAACCTCTGGACGCTGCGGCGCGCGGCGCAGGCGCTGTCTGAGGAGGAATGGCTGAAGAGCGAAGTCCGCAAGGCGGAGCTGCGCCGCAGGCTCCACGACATGGCCATGGAAGACGCGACGCGCCGGCCGCCGCCCATGCCCGTTCTCAGCCTTCCGGCCACGTCGTCGTCCACGCTCCCCGCCGACCGGAGCGGCGGTTCCACACCGGACTGAACTGCACGATTTGCGCGGCGCGGGGGCGATGCTACATACCGTCCCATGACCGACCTCGCACACATCCGGAACTTCGCGATCATCGCGCACATCGACCACGGCAAGTCGACGCTCGCCGACCGGTTGATTCAGATCTGCGGCGGCCTGACCGACCGCGAGATGCGCGAACAGGTGCTCGACAACATGGAGTTGGAGCGCGAGCGCGGCATCACGATCAAGGCGCAGACCGTCCGCTTGGACTACACGGCCAAGGACGGTCAGCAGTACGAGCTGAACCTCATCGACACGCCCGGCCATGTCGACTTCGCCTACGAGGTCAGCCGCAGCCTCGCCGCCTGCGAGGGCTCGCTGCTCGTCGTCGACGCCACCCAGGGCGTCGAGGCGCAGACGCTCGCCAACGTCTATCAGGCAATCGACAACAATCACGAGATCGTGCCGGTCCTGAACAAGGTCGACCTGCCGGCGGCCGAGCCCGACCGCATCAAGCAGCAGATCGAGGACGTCATCGGCCTCGACGCCTCGGACGCGGTCGAGATCTCGGCCAAGACCGGCATGGGCGTGCCCGACGTGCTGGAGGCGCTAGTCCAGCGCCTGCCGCCGCCGACGGGCGAGCGCGACGCGCCGCTCCAGGCGCTGCTCGTCGATTCCTGGTACGACCCCTATCTCGGCGTCATCACCCTGGTGCGGGTGAAGAACGGCGTGGTGCGCAAGGGCATGCGCATCCGCATGATGGCGAACGATTCCGTCTACGACGTCGACGACGTCGGCATCTTCAAGCCGAAGAAGATGAAGGTCGACGAACTCGGCCCCGGCCAGATCGGCTACATTAACGCCGCCATCAAGACGGTGGCCGACTGCCAGGTCGGCGACACCATCATCGACGACCGCAACCCGGCCGCCGGCCCGCTGCCCGGCTTCAAGCCCAGCGTGCCGGTCGTCTTCTGCTCGCTCTTCCCGGTCGACGCCGCCGATTTCGAGCATCTGCGCGAGAGCCTCGGCCGCCTGCGCCTGAACGACGCCAGCTTCGCCTTCGAGGCGGAGAGTTCGCCCGCCCTGGGCTTTGGCTTCCGCTGCGGCTTCCTCGGGCTGCTGCATCTCGAGATCGTGCAGGAGCGGCTCGAGCGCGAGTTCAACCTCGACCTCATCGCGACGGCGCCGTCGGTCGTCTACCGCCTGCACATGAACGACGGCTCGATCAAGGAACTGCACAATCCGGCCGACATGCCGGACGTGGTGAAGATCGCCAAGATCGAGGAACCCTGGATCAAGGCGACGATCTTCGTTCCGGACGAGTATCTGGGCTCGATCCTAAAGCTGTGCGAGGACCGCCGCGGCCAGCAGCAGGAACTCACCTATGCCGGCGCCCGCGCCATGGTGGTCTACCGCCTGCCGCTGAACGAGGTGGTGTTCGACTTCTACGACCGGCTGAAGTCGGTCAGCCGCGGCTATGCCAGCTTCGACTATGCCATCGAAGGCTATGAGGAGGGCGACCTCGTCAAGCTGTCGATCCTGGTCAACCTGGAGCCGGTCGACGCGCTCTCGATGATCGTCCACCGCAGCCAGGCCGAGCCGCGCGGCCGCGCCCTGTGCGCCCGCCTGAAGGACCTGATCCCGCGCCAGCTCTTCAAGATCGCCATCCAGGCGGCGATCGGCGCCAAGGTGATCGCCCGCGAGACCGTCAGCGCGATGCGCAAAGACGTGACCGCGAAATGCTACGGCGGCGACATCACCCGCAAGAAGAAGCTCCTGGAGAAGCAGAAGGAGGGCAAGAAGAAGATGCGCACCTTCGGCAAGGTCGAGATTCCGCAGTCCGCCTTCATCGCCGCCCTGAAGATGGGCGAGGGCTGATGGGCCCGGCGGCTCCCGCACTTTCCCTGCGGGACCGCATCGGCATCGATTTCGGCCGCAGGCTGCCCGCCGAGGAAGCCGTCGCCTGGGCGGCGGCGCACGGCATCCGCTTCGCCGACGTCGAACTCGACCTCGCGCCCAACGCGCTGGAGAGTTTCGACGCCGACCGCTGCGCCCGCCTGCGCGACGCCTGCGCCGAGCACGGCGTAGCACTCGGCCTGCACACCCTCTCGGCCGTCAACGTCGCCGAGGTCTCGCCCTTCCTGCGCGACGCCGCCGACGCCTATCTCAGGGCCTATATCGACGTCGCCGCCGCGACCGGCGCCGGCTGGATCGTCGTCCACGCCGGCTACCATTTCACCGCCGACCGCGACGCGCGCATGACCGCCGCCCTCGACCGCCTGAACCGCGCCGTCGATCACGCCGAGGTGCGCGGCGTCCGGCTCCTCCTGGAAAACACCAACCGCGAACCCGACCGCGCCGAGGTCCACTATCTCGCCCACTCGATCGAGGAATGCCGCTTCTTCTTCGACCGCATCGCCTCGCCGCACCTCGGCTGGTCCTTCACCGTCAACCACGCCACCCTGGAACCAGAAGGCATCGCCGGCTTCCTCGACGCCTTGCCGTTCGACCGCTGCAGCGAGGTGCGGCTGGCCGACAGCAACGGCGAATACGAGCAGCACCTGCCCCCCGGCGACGGCATGATCGACTGGCCCGACCTGTTCCGCCGCACCGAGGGGGCGGGGTTCGCCGGGCACTATATGTGCGCCTGGGGAACGCCGGACGACATGGTGCGGGGGCGAGAGTGGATGGCGGCGCGCTGAAGCGCGGCTGACGGACGTCAGTCATTGCCAGCGCGGAGGCACCCGCTCGGGCCGGCGGCTTTTCCAGGCGGCGTAATGCGGCACCAGTTCGTCCGGCAGTTCCGCCGCGAACGCCGCGTCCAGCGGGAACTGCGGCATCGTCTCCGCGACCGCGTCGAGCAGCGCCGTTCCCTGCTTCGCGTCCTTGGGCCGCTTCAGCGGGTTCCGCTTCGCCTGCGCCGACATCCACAGCTTGTGCAGGGCGAACCAGCGCGGGTCGGGTGCGACGATGCGCGCGGGCGATCCGTCGCGCGCCACCACGGTGCGGGTCACCGGCCGCCCCGGCAGCAGCCATTCCTGCTCCTCCAGCGGCGTCGGCCGCGGCCGGTCGGTTCGCGCCATGCCTGCGGCGCGCGAAGGAGCGGTCAGTATCTCCACCTCGTACGCGGCAGCGTTGCGCGCCTGGAAGCTGCGTTCCGTGTTCACAGTATAGGTCGGATCGACCGCCTTCAGCATCGTCCAGACCGGCGCGGCGGGATCGCCGTCTTCCGATTGCCGTGCGATCCACGCCATGTCGAAATCCTCGGTCTCCTCCGGCGCGCCGCGGATCAGGCCGCCCGCCTCCACCGCATAGGCCGGCATCGCGTTGGTGCCGATCACCATCAGGTGCGTGCCCAGCAACTGGCGCCGGTCGGCCTCGCGCAGGATGCGCGCCGCCTCGGACGCCAGCAGCGGCAGCCGCAGCGCACGATAGAGCCGCGCCGTCTCGGCAAGCCGCGCCGCACTCAGGTCGCGCCGCTCCGCCGCCTCCGCCTTGTCGCGGCGATAGGTTTCGTACGCCGCCTCGTTCTCCGCCGACCGCGGCCCCAGGCTCCGCCCGTTGCCCACCCGGTCGGTGACCGCGTAGAGGTAGTCGCGGCCGGAGATCCGCTTCCACTTCAGGCCATAGGGCAGGGCGAACAGCCGCCGCTCGGCCTCGATCCAGACCTCGTACTGCTGCTCCAGGTTCACGAGAAGCCGCAACTGCTCCTCGCTGAACGGCACGACCGCACCGGGCGTCGCGGCGTCGGACATGAATTTATCCCGCAAATGGCAATTTCGCCGATATGCGGGATAAATGACCCCGGCGGGCTCTGGGACAAAGCAGAATCCCACGGTGTCCCCAGCCCGCTATTTGCATGTCCCCCGCGCGCGCCGCACTCTTTCGGGCGGCACCATGGCGGAGGCATGCGATGACCCGGACCCTCGAACTCTCCACCCCCCTTCCCACCGCCGGCTTCGGCGGCACGGTGCGCCTCGCGGAGGCACCGGGCGACGCCAATGCCCTGGTCGCGGCGGCCGAGGCGGTGCCGGAGACGCTGCCGCGTATGCTGGCCGAGGCGGGCGGGGTGCTGGCGCTGCAGGGTCTAGACGGCATTTCCGACGATCCCATGCTGCTGCTGCGGCTCTCGCGCCTGTTCGGGCCGGAGGTCGAGGACTATCGCCGCACGCTGACCGCGCTGAACATGGTGCACGGCGCGGTGCCGGAGATCTTCATCGTCTCCAACGTGCCGCCGGTGAAGCGGGCGCCGCCGAAGCGGCCGGAGCCGCCGCTGACCGCCGACGGCCGTTTCCCGGTGCAGTATCCGCAGCGCAGCGGCTGGCACACCGACCAGAGCTATCGCCGGCCGCCGCCGGACATCTCGCTCTTCTACTGCAAGGTGGCGGCACCGCGCGACCAGGCGCAGACCCTGTTCGCCGACGGCACCGCCGCCTATGCCGCCCTGCCGCCCGACCTGAAGGCCCGCGTTGACGGGCTGGAGGCGCTGCACGTCAAGCCGCACAGCGGCCGCACCCGCGCCGACATGCTGGCCGGCGCCACCCCCGGCCCGCAGGAGCCGCTCGCCCGCTCGCAGCGCCAGCCGGTGGTGCGCGCCCATCCGGTCACCGGCCGCCCCGCCCTCTATCTCTGCGAGTCGAGCCAGCTCGACTGGTTCGAGGGACCGTTCGTCGGATTGGAGCCCGGCCCGCACGGCGAGGGTGCCGCCCTGCTCGACGCGCTGATGACCCACTACACGCGGCCGGAATTCGTCTACGTCCACGAATGGACGGCCGGCGACCTCGTCGTCTGGGACAATCGCTGCACCGTCCACACCGCCACCTGGTTCGACGCCGACCATGTCGACCGCGTCATGTGGCGCACCACCGTCCGCGGCAACCCCGGCGCCCTCTACGACGGCGAGGCGCGCAGCTGGCTGCCCCCGGAAGCAAAGGGCGACGCGGCGGCGGCGGAGTAGGGCGGCGCACCAGCGGCCCACCGGCGGTTCACTGGCGGCCGGGGCAGGCTCGACAGCGGCGGCGGCGGAGACCTACTCTGCCCGCATGCGACGACTTCCCCTCGGTCCCATGGATGCCTTCGTCGCGGTGGCGCGGGCGGGGAGCCTCGCCGGCGCCGCGTCGGACATGAACCTCACGGTCCCGGCCCTCAGCCGCCGCATCGGCATGCTGGAGGCGGAACTCGGCGTCCGCCTGTTCCGGCGCCACGCGCGCGGCCTCGATCTCACCGAAGCGGGGGCCGCCTATTTCGCAGCACTCGCCCCGGCCTGGGAGGGCATGCGCGACGCGACCGAGGCCGTCCGCGCGCAGGGGAGGGACGGCGCGATCAGGGTCAGCGTCATGCCGACCTTCGCCGCGAACTGGCTGGTGCCGCGGCTCGGCCGGCTGCGCGGGCGCCACGCCGATCTCCGGGTCGAGTTCCACACCTCAGCGGACCTCGTGGACCTGGAGGCGCGGCCGGATATCGACGCCGCGATACGGCTGGGCAGGGGGCCTTGGCCGGGACTGGATTGCGAGCCCTTCCTGCCCGTGCAGGCCTTTCCCGTGGCGAGCCCCGCCTTCGTCGCCACCCTGCCGGCGGAACGCCGACCGCGCGACCTGCTGCTCGGGCACCCGCTGATCGGCACCTCCCACCAGCCGGCGTTCTGGCGCGACTGGTTCGCCGGCGCGGGCGTCGACGGGCCGCTGCCGGAGGTGCGCGGCTTCGACAATCTCCAACTCGTCTACGAGGCGGCGGCGGCCGGGATGGGCGTCGCGTTGGGGCTCGATCCTCTCGTGCGCCCGTATGTCGAGCAGGGCCGGCTCGTGCGCCTGTTTCCCGGACAGGTCGCCTTGCCGTCGCGCTTCCATCTGCTGCGCCGCCGGGGTGGCACGCCGGACCGCCGCTTCCGGCAGTTCCGGACATGGCTGCGCACCGAGGCGGCGGCCTTCGCCCCGACGCCGGCCGCGACGGTCTGAGCCCCCGCATGTTGCACGGAACTGAGCCCTCGCGTCTGCGAACTGAATGGTGCCGCGGCACGCGCCCGTCTAGCGTCCCGGCCAGGGCAACAGCGCGCGGAGCACCCGGCTCCCGCCGGCCGGGATGCACCGCCGATGAGGACGTACCGCCTTCACTACTTCCCCGAGTCCGGGAACAGCTTCAAGCTGGCACTCATGCTGACGCTCTGCGGCGCATCGTTCGAGCCGGTCTGGACCGATTTCGGCGCCGGGGTCACGCGCACCGCCGACTGGCGCGCGCGCGTCAATCCGATGGGCGAGATCCCGGTGCTGGAGGAGGACGGCGTCCGGTTCACGCAGACCGCGCCGATCCTGCTGCGCCTCGCCGAGCGCTACGGCCGCTTCGGCGGCCGGGACGAGGCGGAACGGTTCGAGGTGCTGCGCTGGCTCTTCTGGGACAATCAGAAGCTCAGCGGCTTCCTGGCGGCCTACCGCTACCGGCGCGCGTTCACGCCCGCCCCGGATCCGCAGGTGCAGGCCTATCTGCGCGGCCGGGTCGACGATTTCCTCGGCATCCTCGACGCCCAGGTGCGGGATCGGGCGTTCGTCGTCGGCGACCGGCCGACGGTCGCAGACCTGTCGATGTGCGGCTATCTCGCCTTTCCGCCCGAGGAGGCCGGTTACGATCTGCCCGCCGCCTACCCGGCGGTGGCCGCCTGGCTGCAGCGGCTGGCCACACTGCCGGGCTGGCAGGCACCATACGCACTTTTGCCGGGCAAACGCCTGCCACGCACCGTCTGACCGGCGCCGCGGACGGCGGCCGCAGGGGCATTGCCCTCGGCACCGCCGGTCGTCCCGCGTGAGCGACGCCGGCACACCATCCAGGGCGGGTCGTGCGGGCGCCGTCCGTCTGACCGCGATCCTCTCCCTCGGCCTCGTCCTCAACCAGATCGGCCTCATGGCCTTTCCCGCGGTGCTGCCGACGCTGGTGCCGCTCTGGGACCTTACCGAGACCGAGGCGGGATGGATCGGCGGCATCTATTTCGCCGGCTACGCCGCCGCGGTGCCCTTCATGTCGGGCCTCACCGACCGCATCGACGGTCGGCGCGTCTGGGCGGTGGCGTCGGTCATCGGTGCCGTGGCGTCGCTCGCCTTCGTCTTCGCCGAGGGCTTCTGGGGTGGCCTGGCAGCCCGCTTCCTCAGCGGGGTCGGCCTCGCCGGGGTGCACATGCCGGGGCTAAAGCTGCTGGCCGAACGCACCGCCGGCCCGGCGCAGGCGCGCGCAACCGGCATCTATACCGCCGCCTATGCCGTGGGCAGCGGCGGCTCCTTCGTCGTCGCCGGCCTAGTCGCCGCAGCCTGGGGCTGGGAGTGGGCGTTCGTCGCCGGTGCCGTGGGGCCGCTGCTGGCGGTGCCGCTGTTGCTCCTCGTGCCGCCGGTGGAGCGGCACGCAAACGCTGCGACCGCGCCGCCCCTGGCGATGCTCGACGTGCGGCCCGTGCTGCGCAACCGCGACGTCGTCGCCTGGATCGCGTGCTATGTGGGCAACACCTGGGAGGTGTTCGCCATCCGCACCTGGTTCGTCGCCTTCGTCGTCTTCAACGCCGGCCTGCCCGGCAATGACGGCTTCGGCTGGAATCCGGCGCTGCTGTCCGGCATCTCGGCGCTGCTCGCCGTGCCGGCGACGATCCTGATCGCCGAACTGGCCGTGCGGGTCGGCCGGCCGCGCATGGTGCTGGCGGTCACCGTCGCCTCGGTCCTGGTCTGTGTGGCACTCGCCGTGCTGCGCGAGGCGGCGTTCCCGCTGGTCCTCGCCCTGCTGCTGCTGCACGGCAGCACCAGCTTCGGCGACACCGGCTCCATCGCCGGCGGCGTGGTGGCGTCGGCCGATCCGCGCCGCCGCGGCCTGACCCTGGCGCTCTACGGCTTCTGCGGCTTCGTCGCCGGCTTCCTCGGGCCCCTGGCGGTGGGCGTCACGCTCTATCTCTTCGGCGGGATGAGCGATCCCGACGCCTGGTCCGCCGCCTTCCTGGTGATGGCGCTCGGCTCGGCTCTGGGCGCCGTCACGGTGCTGCTGCGTTTCGGCTGGCGCGCGCGCTAGGCTGGGCCGGCTCGGCCGCGGGAGCGGTTGCACGGGACTTGCTTGCCCCAGAACGACAGCCAGGGAGGACGCGATGTCCGCAGACGAATTCGACGCCGAGGCGGTGCTGGCGGGTGCCGCCGCCATGCTGGACCTGACGATCACGGCGGAGCAGCGCCCCGGCGTGCTGATGCACCTCGCCAACACGCGCCGCGTGGCGCAGGCGGTGCTCGACTTCCCGCTGCCGCCCGAGACCGAGAACGGCCCGGTGTTCCGGTCATGAGCATCCTCGAAGGCACCGCCGCCGGCATTGCTGCGGCCGTCCGCGCCGGCGACGTCACGGCCGCCGCCGTGACCGAGGCGGCCCTGCTGCGCATCGAGCGGACCAACCCGCACCTGAACGCCTTCACCGACGTGACGGCCGAGCGCGCCCGGACCGAGGCCGCCGCCGTCGACGCGACCATCGCCGCCGGCCGCGATCCCGGCCCGCTCGCCGGCGTGCCGTTCGCCGTGAAGAACCTGTTCGACATCGCCGGCCTGCCGACGCGCGCCGGGTCGAAGATCAACCGCGACCGCCCGCCGGCCGCCGCCGACGGCCCGCTGATCCGGCGCCTGAACGGTGCGGGCGCCGTGCTGCTCGGCGGTCTCAACATGGGCGAGTACGCCTACGACTTCACCGGCGAGAATGCCCATGACGGGCCGGCGCGCAACCCGCACGACCCGACCCGCATGACCGGCGGTTCGTCCGGCGGCTCGGGCGGCGCCGTGGCGGCCGGCATGGTGCCGCTGGCGCTGGGGTCGGACACGAACGGCTCGATCCGCGTGCCGTCCTCCTTCTGCGGCATCTTCGGCCTGAAGCCGACCTATGGCCGCCTGCCGCGCACCGGCAGCTTCCCCTTCGTCGACAGTTTCGACCATCTCGGCCCCTTCGCCCGCTCGGTCGCCGACCTCGCGGCGGCCTACGACGCGATGCAGGGGCCGGACGCCGGCGACGCCGCCTGCACCGCCTGGGGCGTCGAGCCGGTCGCCACGGACCTGGCCAAGGGCACCGACGGCCTGCGCATCGCGGTCGCCGGCGGCTACTTCCGCCGCGGCGGCGAGGCCCAGGCCTACGAAGCCGTCGACCGCTGCGCCGCCGCCCTCGGGGTGTCGCGCGAGGTCGAGATCCCCGAGGCGGCCCGCGCCCGGGCCGCCGCCTTCGTCATCAGCAACGTCGAGGGGGCGGCGCTGCATCTCGACACCGTCCGCTCCCGCGCCGACGACTACGACCCGGAGGTGCGCGACCGGCTGATCTCCGGCGCCATGATCCCCGGCACTTGGTACGTGAAGGCGCAGCGCTTCCGCCGCTGGTTCCACGCCCGCATGCTGGAGGTCTTCCGCGACGTCGACGTCATCCTGGCGCCGGCGACGCCGGTGACGGCGCCGAAGCTCGGCCAGAAGACCATGGTGCTCGACGGGGTGGAGATGCTGCTGCGGCCGAACATCGGCATCTACACCCAGCCGATCTCCTTCATCGGCCTGCCGGTCGCCGCCGTGCCGCTGCACGGCCTGGGCGCAATGCCCATCGGCGTCCAGGTGATCGCCCCGCCCTGGCGCGAGGATCTGGCCCTGCGCGTCGCCCACACGCTGGAGGCGGCCGGTGTCGCCACGGCACCGGTCGCGGGAGCATGAGCATGGAACGCGACATCCCCGACGTGGTGGCCGAGGTCGAGGCCGTCTTCGCCCGGTACGAGGCGGCGATCGTCGCCAACGACGTCGCCGTCCTGGACGAACTCTTCCTCGACGACCCGCGCACCATCCGCTACGGCATGGCCGAAAACCTCTACGGCCATGCCGAGATCAGGGCCTTCCGCGCCGGCCGCGACCCACGCGGCCTCGCCCGGACGCTGCACCGCACGGTCATCTCGACCTGGGGCCGCGACTTCGCGACGGCGATGACCGAGTTCCGCCGCGACGGCACGCCCAAGGTCGGCCGCCAGAGCCAGACCTGGGTCCGCACCCCCGCCGGCTGGCGGGTCGTCGCGGCCCATGTGAGCCTAATCGACCCGCCGCGCTGAGGTCTACTCGCCCGCCTTCAGCTTGTCGGCGTTCAGCTTGTCGAAGTCGGGCGTGTTGGAGCCCGACACGGCCAGCCGGTTCGACTTGGTGTTGGCGAGCGCCGCCGCGGCGCGTTCGTTCTCCTGGATCTTGGCCATCACCGCCTGGCTCGCCCGCTCGAACGAGGCGCGGTTCTCGATCACGTATTTCTGCGAGCGGCGCAGGCCGTCCATATAGCCGTTGATCTCCGGCACGACGTAGCGCGCCACCATGTCCCAGCTGCGGAACGTGTCCTCGGGGTTGGCCCAGTCGTGGGCGAAGCCGATCACCGTGCCGAAGCCGCCGCTCTTCTCGCGGATGTCGCGGATGCGCGCGATCAGGTCGTCCGGCGTGCCGATGGTCGACGCTGCGTTGCGCGAGAAGCCGGTCTTCTCCACCGCCTCCTCGGGCGACTTGAACGGCTTGGCGCCCGGCCGCTGCAGCGTGCCGACGATATATTCGTTGTGCCAGCGCATCAGGCCGCGGCCGGCCTGTTCGGCCGCCTTCTCGCGCGTCTCGGCGATGTGCCACATCAGCACGACGCGCCAGTTCTTGCGGTCCACCACCTGGCCGTGCTTGGCCGCCGCCTCCTCGGCGAAGCTCCACTGCATGGGGAGCGCGGTCAGGCCCTCGGTCGAGGTCGAGCCGACCGAGATGATGCCGATGCCGTGCTTGCCGGCCAGCGTCATGCCCGACGGGCTGATCTGCGAGGCGACGGCGAACGGCATGTCCTCCTGCAGCGGAAGGAGCTGCAGCGCCGCGTCGCGCATGGTGAACCAGTCGCTCTCCGCGGTGACGCGCTCGCCGCGCATCAGGCGGCGGATGACGCCGATCGCCTCGTCCTGGCGGTCGCGCTGCACCATGGGGTCGATGCCGAGCGCGAAGGCGTCGGAGGAGAGGGCGCCGGGGCCGGAGCCGAAGATCGCGCGCCCGCCCGTCATGTGGTCGAGCTGCACCATGCGCTGCGCCACGTTGAACGGGTGGTGATAGGGCAGGGAGACGACGCCGGTGCCCAGCATGATGCGCTTGGTCCGCTCGCCCGCCGCCGCCAGGAACATCTCCGGCGAGGCGATGGTCTCCCAGCCGCTGGAGTGATGCTCGCCGCACCAGAACTCGTCGAGGCCCAGCCGGTCGCAATGCTCGGCGAGGTCCAGGTCGCGGCGGAACTGGAGCATCGGGTGCTCGCCGATCGGGTGGTGCGGCGCCAGGAACGCGCCGAAGCGCATGCGGGGGTTGGGGCTCGCGGTGGGCTGGGACATCGGGGCGGATCTCACTCTTATTGTGCGTGGTGCGAAGATGCCGTGCCCGCGATTTCCGGTCGAGTCCCCCACCCTCCGGTTGCTCGGTGCAGATCGGGGTGCGGTTGCGGTTGCTTCCGGGGGATTTGGCCGCTATATAGCCGCGCTTCACGGAGGGCGCGATGAAAGCCGACATTCACCCGGATTATCACGAGATCACGGTCATCATGACCGACGGGACCGAGTACAAGACGCGGTCGACCTACGGCAAGCCGGGCGCCTCGCTGCGTCTCGACATCGACCCGCTCGTGCACCCGGCCTGGACCGGCGGCACCGGCCGCATGCTCGACACGGGCGGCCAGGTCGCGCGCTTCAACAAGCGCTTCTCAGGCCTCGGCATAAAGTAGGCCGCGCGTCGATGCCGCAGGATCCCTCCGCAGCGCGCCCCGGCGCCGCCGCGAAGGGTCGCGGCATGACGCGTGAAGAGAGACAGGCGGCAGCGCTGCGCGAAAACCTCCGCCGCCGCAAGGACCAGTCGCGCGCCCGCACCCAGGCGGACGCCGCCGGCGAACCCGCGCCCGACGAGAGCTGACGCTTCGTAGTCCCACCTTCCCGGCCGGAGGGGCGCAGCCCCGGAGCGCCGGGACCCAGAGCCCGCGCACCGCCCCCCTGGGCCCCGGCGCGCGACGCCTGCGGCGCCGCGTCCGGGGAGGTGCGGATGAGTGCCTCCACCCGCACAACCCGCCGTTCCCGCCGCCCCCGCGATCCCGCATAATCCCCTCCAAGCACGAAGCACCGACGGGGGGAAGCGCATGTATCCGGGTCTGCACGACGAGGCGCGGTGGAGCCTGCCCGAGATCCTCGCCTGGCAGGCGGAGCGTCGCGGCGACGCCCTCTTCGTGCGCACGGTAGACGGCTCCGACCTCACCTACGCCCAAACCGCCGCCGCCGCCGCCCGCATGGCCGGCTTCCTCGCCGCCCTGGGCATCCGCCCCGGCGACCCGGTCGCCGTCATGCTGCCGAACGGCCTCGACTTCGTGCGCGTCTGGTTCGGCCTCTGCCGCCTGGGTGCCGTCGCCGTCCTGCTCAACACCGAACTGAAGGGCGCCTTCCTCGAGCATCAGGTCGCGAACAGCGGTGCGGCGCTCGCCATAGCCGACGCGTCCGCCGCCGCCCGCTTCGCCGAGATCGCGCCGCGCATCCCCGGCCTGAAGACCCTGCTGACCACCGAATCCCTGCCCGACGGTCCCGAGGCGCCGCCGCCGTTCGAGACCGTCCCCCTCGACGGCTGGCGCGCCGCCGCCCCCTATGACGGCCCCATGCCGCGGGCGCGCGACACCGCCTGCATCATGTACACCTCCGGCACCACCGGCCCGTCCAAGGGCGTGCTGATGCCCCAGGCGCACTGTTTCCTGTTCGGCCTGTCGACGGTGGAGCGGCTGCGCATGACGCCGGCCGACCGTTACTATGTCGTCCTGCCGCTGTTCCACGCCAACGGCCTGCTGATGCAGCTGGGCGCCACGCTGATCGCCGGCGCCTCGGCCGTCGTGCGCCCGCGGTTCAGCGCGTCGGCCTGGGTCGAGGACATCCGCGCCCACGGCTGCACCCTGACCAACATGCTGGGGGCCGTCGGCGCCTTCGTCTGCGCGCGGGCCCCCACCGCCGGCGACCGCGACCATGCCTTGCGCGCCGTCACCGCCGCCCCCAACCCGCCGGCGCACGAGGCCACCCTGCGCGACCGCTTCGGCGTGCCGGAGGTGGTCAGCGTCTACGGCATGACCGAGGTCAACATCCCCCTCTACGGCGAGGTCGGCCTCGCCCGCCCCGGCACCTGCGGCCGGCCGCTGGAGCGCTGGTTCGACGTGATCGTCGCCGATCCGGAGACCGACGTGGCCTTGTCGGCCGAGGCCCTGTCGGCGGGCGCGGTGGGCGAGCTGCTGGTGCGGCCGCGCACCGCCTTCGGCTTCATGGCGGGCTATCACCGCATGCCGGAGGCCACGGTGGCGGCGTGGCGCAACCTCTGGTTCCACACCGGAGACGCGGTGACGATGGCCGAGGACGGCTATGTCGTGTTCGTCGACCGCATCAAGGACTGCATCCGCCGCCGCGGCGAGAACATCTCGTCGTTCGAGGTGGAATCCGCCATCGAGCGCCTGCCCGGCGTCGCCGAGGCCGCCGCCTATGCCGTGCCCTCCGGCATCGACGGCGGCGAGGACGAGGTGATGCTGGCCGTCGTGGCTCAGCCCGGCGCCACCCTGGACCCCGCCGCCATCGCCGCCCACGCCGACCGCGAACTCCCCCGCTACGCCCAGCCCCGCTTCATCGAGATCGTGCCGGACCTGCCGAAGACCCCGACGGCCAAGGTGCAGAAGGCGAAGCTGCGCGCACGCGGGGTGGGGCCGGGGACGTGGGATCGGGTGGGGTGATAACGGGCTATCGCCAGAGGGAGCCGAAGAGCCTCAATTTCGCCGGGATCGGCGCCAATCCCATGGCGCGTCAAAATCGCTCTGCCAGATCCCACGACTGGCCGCTTTGGCGACCCGTTCTTCCTCTACGTAGTCACTGGAATATTTGACATAGGCGAGTGCCCAACCATTCTCGACGAGCCAACCGCCGATGTCATCGGTCGCCTTGGTCGCGCACCTACCGATAGATCGGCCATATCTGTCTGTGTCCAGGATAACGCAGTCCAGGGGAGCGCGATCGATCAGCTTTGTCAGCGCCAAGGTCGCCTGCTCTCCACACGACCACGCAGTGCTTCGAGTGCCGCAGTTCTGTGCGGCCTCAGGCGCATCGATTCCATGCAACCGGACGACCTCCGCGCCAATCTCAATCGTGTCGCCATCAATCACACGGGCATCACCTGCAACGGAGGTTCGTGAAGCCGCTTCAGTACTACGGTCAAAATTCGCGGACCGGCGAAGGCGTATTTCGATCCTCCGTCTAGATTTCTGATCACCCGTCGGTGCATTGACGCTTATCTGATCGGTAGGAAAGAGAAGCTGCCCGGCGGAGAGGGGGAGTATGGTGAGATCCTTCAAAGACGCGTGCTTATTTAACACATCGACAACCGAAACCGCTCGCGCTAGACCGAGTCCAGCGTTGTCGCCAGGCGCCAATCGCTCGGCTGGCGCCTTATTTTGCAAGACAGACAAGATGTTTGTATCGAGATTCGAGTTGCGCCCGATGATCGGTTGATCATCGGTGTGGCCGATTACTTCGATTATATCGACATTGTATTGATCGACCAATCGGATGATGTGGTCCGCAATCCTGCCAGATAGCTGTTGCTCGAATTCGGGTGAAACGGCAGCGCGGCCGGTCTGGAAGCTATAGCCGTCCGCTTCGCTAAGACTGATTATTGGCGGTAGGTCGTTATCCCCTGTCCTGGGGGCACTACGCGCAGCGCCAGCGGCCACAAGTTTACCAACCTGAGCCGGACTCGCGCCCGACAGCCCAAGGGGCTGAAGTTCATCCCGCAACGCTCGGCCATAGTCAGCATCAGCGGCTACTTCCACTAAGTCCTTGTCGGAACGTATCAACTGGTTCGCCGACGCAAGCTGGGCTGCATTGGCTTCTATCATCCTCGATGTAAGGCCCTTCTCGGCTGCCTGCTGCAAAATTTTCTGCGCGCGCACTAGATCACGCCACTCCTCGGCAATCTCGCGACCGGAGCGAGGGTCGTCGGGCTTCACGGCGAGGTTAATTAAATGAGAAAGCTCTACGATTTCCGTATGTTGTGAGGCGACTTTCGCTTGTAGCTCGCGCTTAGCATCCGCTTCAGCCTTAAACAAGATCGCGCTGGTGATGAGGAGACAAAAAATAACGAGTAGTAGCGCCTCCGCCATTGTCAAACCTAGGATGATGCCACGGCCATACCCTGCGCGGTTCTGGTTAATTGAAGTGCCGTGGCGCATTACCACCACCGCTTAGGGCGTGCGGGCGGTGGACCGTCGGCAGAGGCGTCATTCGAGGCTGTCTCTGCCTCATCCCTGACGGCGTACAATGGGGCGGTAGGTCTCGCTCGCTGGATTTCGAGGGAGGTACTGATCTGAGTGGCCACCTTCTCCATCGAATCCAGCGACTCCCTAAGCGCGCTGGTTGACTCCGTAAGACCTGCTGAAACAGCTACGAGCTCCGCGCTGGCATGGCGGCTACTTTCAAGCGCCTCGCGTGACAGCCGCGCGTTATCGTCTATCGTGCGGCTGAGCCGTTCGAGGATTTCGGACACGGGCTTAAGCTGTTGCTCGATAATATCGCCTGGGGTTTTTATCGCGAGGATCTGTTGTGCCACGGCTAAGATGGCATCGTTGACCGCATGCGAGGAGGCGGAAAGGCGCTCCGACTCCTGCGATAGCTTATCACCGGCTTCCTCAAGGCGAGCTCTGATCATCGATGTCATGGTACCGATCGTGTCGCCCGCGGCATGTGTTGCTTTATCCAACGGCTCGCGCGTTGCGGCGAGTGTGCTGTCAAACTCTGAACTCACCCGCTTCGTGAGGGACGCAACTTCTTTGCCCACTTCGTCATAAGCTTCGGTCAGGGATTGCTGGAGCGACCTTCGAAAGCCGGAGAGCTCTAAGGCGGTATTATCCAATTCGCGCCGCACTTTCCGTGAAGCTTCTGCGAGTTCCAATCGGGCAGAGCGTTCGACGTCGAGCGGATCCCTCCGCATCTGATTGAAAAGTACCCGCAGCGCTATCCCGGCGATTGTCGAGGCAATGGCGATGCCGAAGTTACGAACAATGTTTTCTGCGCCGGAAGAAGTGTCGAATTGATAGAGCGAGACGCCAAGGCTGCAGAGAGTGAAAAGAAAACCCATGTAGTAAAGGTTGTCGCCCGCCTGGTCGTCCCGCAGCGAAAAGCGCCGCAGCAAAACAGTAAATCCGGCGTAGGCAAGCATGAAGCATACGGGCACACCGGTAACAATATAGGGGGCAAGCCCGCTGAACTTGGAGACAAGTATGAAGGCGGCCCCAGCGGTAACGAATGCAAAAAAGACGAGCGCATTAATGTAGGGCCGGTCAATGTCATCAGTGCTACGTTGGCGGCGCATTTATGACGCTCCCTGAACTCGCTTGGCGGCCACTAATGTTCCGTTGCTGGCATTAATCCAGCGTTCCCAGAAAGAAAGATGCGACACAGAGTTAATATTCACGCCACTTCGCGGCACATAAATGATAGAGACTGCGGCACCGTATAGGTTGGCCTGAAGTCGCTGGTAGGCGCTAGACTTCTGGAATCTCTCATATGAAAGGTCGCCTTTATACTGGCTGTAGCCATCGGAATTCTGGATCATATCGGACGCGATAATCAGGCGCCGTTCCTTCAGCTGGTCCACGTCGCTGGCAAAACGTTCCGCGGTTATCTGTTGTATTGACTCCATAATCGGGGAACTTTTCGCGTCAGCGCCGTCGAACCCCGCTCTGAGCGCCTGTTCAAGGGGCTCTCTGAAGCCGGCTTGCCAGCGACGTCGAACGAGCTGCGGCGCTGCGGTTATCTCGCTAAGATTCGATCCATCGCCAGGGTTACACTTCGAAAACGCGATTGTCCCCCCTGGGTTAGGTGACGGGATCACGCGGAGTTCGAGCAGTCCGTGAATCGGCGTCTTGTATGCGAGGTCCTCAAGTGCAACCTTTAGTTCGGTCCGTGCAAGGACGGAAAGGCTGTCAGAGGTATCCAGCAGGACGACCGTGACCGACCGTGGGCCATCACTGGGGCACAGTGTTTCGCGGTCGAGAGTGGGGGCCGACGGCGTGGACGCATACAAATAAATGATTGCCCCGAGAACCAAGAGGCTGACCGCAAAAAGACTGGTCGCTACCGCTATGGCGGATAGATTGCGTGCTGGTGGTCTGCTACGCCTGCGGCGCGCCATTATGCGTCTCCGGTATAAGATCATCCAACTGGCGATAATGATCGATCGCGGTGTCAAACTCCCGATGTACGCCCTTGATATTGTCGCTTAATACTTGTTGAATTTCATGAATCCGTGCCTGCAATGTTTCCGACTCCCATCCAGTGGGTGGGTTGGCCGGGATAGATATCCGTTCTAACTGAAAGGGCATTGTGTAGCGCTTTGGTGGCTTGGTCGTTCGCGCGCTGACGTTCGCTTCCCGGTAGGTAGTGAGGAGTACCCCGCCGGTTCGCTCAAGATGGTTCTGATGCTGGTCGAATAAATGTACGAGGCGCGCTCTCGCAGCAAGGATCGAATCGTGCTCGGCTCGCCGGTCTGCCAGATCAGAGTAAATCTCCTTCAGCGCGTCATCATAGGAGTCGCGAACATCAATCAGCGTGTCGATGGCGTACTCCTTCTTCCGACTATAATCGGCCCGCGCTTTTCGCAGTCTCTGCTCCAGGTGGCCGTAGCCGGGGTAAGGATCGAAAAGAAAGAGAGCGTCAATAAATGCAATTAGAGAAAACAGAACGCCTAGAAAGAGTAAGATGGCAGACCGGATGTCGCCAAGGCCCAAGGGGTCGTTCGAGAGTTTTTCCAGGACAAGTTGAGCGCCGCCGTCAATAAATGTCGCGGTTATGTCTCGATAGTGTGCGAGAGCGAGGTTTAATGCAAGCGCGATGCCCGCGTATATTGGTATCGACAGTAGGCCGAAAAGCTTTCTGAAATAATTCCTGTGATTTAGGTTGCGTGCGCCGAAAACGGCCAAGACGATGGCGCTACCGATGTTTATTGCGGAAAATGAGAGTGCCTCAACGAATCCCCCGACCAAGCCTTGTTCGTTGCCTTTTGCAAGAAAGACGCTATT
Source organism: Constrictibacter sp. MBR-5 (assembly GCF_040549485.1). NCBI lineage: Bacteria > Pseudomonadati > Pseudomonadota > Alphaproteobacteria > Rhodospirillales > Allostellaceae > Constrictibacter > Constrictibacter sp. MBR-5. Next base: position 83,501 of record NZ_JBEPTK010000010.1, on the reverse strand, counting down.
CGCGAGGGTCTCGACGACCAAAAGGGTAAATATTATCGAGATTTTAACGAAATAAATAGCGCCTTCTTGAACTCGCGCGGAGCGCCGCAACCCATTATCGGCCTTGAACGTATTTCGTTCTTCTTCAAGATCCTTTAAGTCGCGCCGGGCTCCATGTAGATCGTCGCGGCCTTTGGCCACCTCTGCCTTAAACGTGCCTACGCATGCCTGCGCAGCTTGTTCGATGGCCGAAAAGCGGCCTTCAAAGTCGAGGGCGGAAAGGCGGTCGGCATAGGTCTGCAACTCGTCTTCAAGAATTCCATGAGCGCGCTTCTTCTCCTGCTCCACGCGCTCCACGATCCGAGCTTCGACCTCATCAAGGGTTGCGGACGACGTTAGCGGCTCGCCCCGCCCACCGCGTTCCTTTCCAAAACGCTCTAACTGTAGGTCCGCGGCCACGCGGTTCACATCGAGGTCAGGGAAGACCTCGATCGATGGGCGACGATCATGCGAAGGCCGTTTGACCGTCTCCAGAAGGCGTGAGAGGGGTGTTGTTGGCACGTTGTCGGTCCTGTTCGACTACTGGCTCCGTGGCTTGCGCGATCACACTAGTGGAGGGAGATGAAGCCGGAAACCCCGGTTGCATCCAGCGTGATCCCGCCCGGAAAGGTAGCTCTAAGAGTTGTGGAATAAGAAAAAAAGCTCTATCTTGTCAAGGCCCCTGCGGGGTGCGCTGTCGGACCTGTGAATATGCCCAGCACGGACGGAAACGGCCGACGGTGCCCTTTGCGCTCCGCCTCCGTTGCGCACCGCCGCCATGGCCCGAGCGGGAGCCAGCCGCCCAACCCACCCGCCTACCCACAAAAAGGAATGTTCCGGTATCGCCGTCCGCCGGCCCGGCGCGCGGCCTGCCCCCGAAAAGGGAACGAATCGGGATGAACGCCAAGGCCGCACCGCCGCCGCGGCGGGCGGCCACCCCGGAAAAGGAATGAAAGGGAAGGTTCGGCAACCTGCCGCTCGCCGGCACCGGCCGCCGGCGCTCGGTTCCGGTCGGGGCGGTTCGGCGCCGGGCGCCGGCTCTCCGCTTCGCCGGAGCTTGCCCCGGACCTGATCCGGGGGCCGGGGCAGCGGGGAACGAGGCTGCCGCGGATGCCTGCCCACGAAAGGGAAGGTTTGGGAAGGAAAGGGAAGGTATCGGTATCGACCGGCACCGTCCCGACGCCCGCCGAGCCCGCACGGCGCCCCCCGCGCTCCATCCCTAGTCGACCCCGGCGGCGGTGCCGCCCCGCCGCGGATGCGAAGGGGGGGTGGACGCACCATATAGGGACTCGGTCAAAGGAGGGTCGGATGGCACATGTGGTCGGCGGATACGATCTCTGGTTCACGGGCAAGGCGTATTGGAAGGCGCATCGCAGCGTGGCCGGCGGGGAAGCGGACATGGTGCCGGTGACCTGGACGAAGGGCTGGCGGCGGGATTCGAACGGCTCGAACTTCCTCGAGGTGTGGTTCGAGAACGCGGACGAGGCGCAGGCGCGGTCGGGCGAGGCGGGGCCGTTCGTCGTGGCGCTGGCCGAGGCGAAGGACTTCGAGGTGGTGCCGCGGGTGTTCAAGGAGTTCCGCGGCCTGTTCGAGGTCGAGCCGACGGGGACGATCCTGAGCCCGAACAGCCTGGAGACGCGGATCCTGCGCCGGGTCGACGCGAACAAGACGGCGGTCGCGGCACCGGCGCCCGCGGCGGCGAAGAAGGCGAAGGCGAAGAAGTCGAAGATGGGCTGACGCCGCAGGGGCGCCGGCCGGGCCTTCACGGCCCGCGGCGCCCTCGGTTACGGAGAGCCTGGGGCACGGCGAGCCCCGCAGCGCCCCGTCCCTTAGTCCACCCAGACGGCGGTGCCGTCAGTGGAGGCCGGGGGTCGGCGTGGTGGCGGGGGCGGGCTCCCAGGTCCAGGCGGTGGGGTCGGCGAACAGGGCCTTGAGCAGGCGGTTGTTCAGGGTGTGGCCCAGGCAGACGCCTTCGAAGCGGCCGAGGATCGGCGCGCCGGCCAGGAACAGGTCGCCGATGGCGTCGAGCATCTTGTGGCGCACGAACTCGTCGGGGAAGCGCAGGCCCTCGGGGTTCATGATGGTCTGGCCGCAGATGACGACCGCGTTCTCCAGCGAGCCGCCGCGCGCATAGCCGGCCGCCTGGAGTTCGGCGACCTCCTCGAAGAATCCGAAGGTGCGGGCGGGTGCGATGTCGCGGCGGAAGGCGTCGCGGCGCAGGCTGCACGCGACCGTCTGGCGGGCGATGGCGCGGTTGGGGAAGTCGATCGTGACGTCCAGGCGATAGTCGGGTGCGGGCGACAGGGCGACGCGCTTGCCCGGCTCGGTGACGCAGACCGGCTTCAGGATGCGGATGGCGCGGCGCACGGTGTCCTGCTCGACGGTGCCGGCGGCGGCGAAGAGGTCGAGGAACGGGGCGGCGCTGCCGTCCATGGCGGGGATCTCGGGGCCGTCGATCTCGATCACGGCGTTGTCGACGCCGGCGCCGACCAGGGCCGCCATCAGGTGCTCGACGGTGGCGATGCGGGTGCCGTGCCGGTTGCCCAGGACGGTGCAGAGCTTGGTGTCGACGACGGAGTCCCAGCGCGCGAGGATCTCGCCGGCGCCGCGGGCCACGTCGGTGCGGCGGAAGCGGATGCCGCTGTCGTCGTCGGCGGGCAGGATGCGCATCTCGACCGGCCGACCGCTGTGCAGGCCGGCGCCCTCGCAGCCGATGGCGCGGGCCAGCGTGCCCTGGCGCGCCTTCAGCGCCGTGCGCGGCGCCGTGGCGGCGGTCGGTCCGGTGTGCAGGCCGATCTGTCCCGATGCGGGCATGCGGTTCTCCGTTCCGATTGCGTGGCCGAGTAGGGGGGCCGTGTGAGGGTGCCGATCGGGCCGGGCCCGAAAAGCGAAGTGCTCCGACATCGGGTTTATCGCCCGGCGCCGGAGCACTCAAATCACTTACTGTTACCGCCTGTTACACCCAGTCGGATGTAAGCGGGCGTGCCGGGTTGACGGGGAGGCCGTCCGCGCAACCCGGTCGCCTCCTAGTTGGCCTGGCGGCGCAGGAAGGCGGGGATGTCGAGCAGGTCCTCTTCCTGGCGCGACACGGCGAGGCGGTCGGCCGGGTCGAGCCCGCCGAGCTGCTTCTGGGCGTCGGGCTGGGCCGTTTCCCGCTGGGCCACCTCGCGCTGGGCCGTTTCACGCTCGGGCCGGCGCTCCGGCTGCGGCTGGTAGTGGGCCGCGGGCTGCTGGTAGGCCGGTTCGTGGTGCTGCGGCTCGCGCTGCTGGAGCTGGCGCTCGGGCTGGCGCTCGGGCGCCGGCTCCTGGCGGGCGCGGGCGTGGCCGGTCATCCGCTCGATCAGGCCGGGGAAGCCGAGCCGGCTGCGGCGCGGTTCCTCGGGCTCGGCGGCGCGCGGTGCCACCCGGTTCGACTGCACCGGCTGGCGCGGCTCGGTCGGCTGGATCGGGCGCGGGGCGATGAACGGCCGGTCGCTCGCCGTCGCGTCGTCCTCGGCCTGGTGCTGCGGCGCCGGGGCGGTGCCGCCCCAGGTGGCGCCGCCCGTCATACCACCCGTGGTGCGCTGGCCGAAGCTCGGCATGCGCGGCAGCGGCGCCGGCTGCTCGGGCTGGGCCTGGGCGGTGCCCGGCTGGTGCTCCGTCTGCTGGGCGGTGGCCACCGGCTCGTGCTGGACGGCGTGCGCCGTCGCCTGGGCGCTGCCCGGGTTGCGCGCGATCACCGGGGCTGGGCCCTGGCGCAGGTTCGGCTGCGGCGGCCGGATCGGGAAGGGCATGACCCGCGCCTGGGCGTTGGTCGTGGCGGCCGCCTCGGTCTGGCGCGGCAGCAGGTCGAGCTGGGCGTCAATGCCGGTGGCGACGACCGAGACGCGCATGACGCCTTCGAGGTTCTCGTCGAAGGTGGCGCCGAAGATGATGTTGGCGTCGGGGTCGACCTCGTCGCGGATGCGGTTGGCCGCCTCGTCGACCTCGAACAGCGTCATGTCGAGGCCGCCGGTGATGTTGATGAGGACGCCGCGCGCGCCCTTCATCGACATGTCGTCGAGCAGCGGGTTGGAGATCGCCGCCTCGGCCGCGTCGACGGCGCGCTTGTCGCCCGACGCCTCGCCGGTGCCCATCATGGCCTTGCCCATCTCGCTCATGACGGTGCGGATGTCGGCGAAGTCCAGGTTGATGAGGCCGGGCATCACCATCAGGTCGGTGACGCCGCGGACGCCGGAGTAGAGGACGTCGTCGGCCAGCTGGAAGGCCTGCGCGAACGTCGTCTTCTCGTTGGCGATGCGGAACAGGTTCTGGTTGGGGATGATGATCAGCGTGTCGACGAACTTGGCCAGTTCCTCGAGGCCGGAGTCGGCCAGCTTCATCCGGTGCGAGCCTTCGAAGTGGAACGGCCGCGTCACCACGCCGACGGTCAGCACGCCCTGCTCGCGCGCGGCGCGGGCGATGACCGGGGCCGCACCCGTGCCGGTGCCGCCGCCCATGCCGGCGGTGATGAACACCATGTGGCTGCCGGTGAGGTGCTCCAGGATCTCGTCGATCGCCTCCTCGGCGGCGGCGCGGCCGATATCGGGGCGCGAGCCGGCGCCCAGGCCGTGCGTCAGGCCGAGGCCGAGCTGGATGCGGCGCTCGGCACGCGACATCTCGAGCGACTGGGCGTCGGTGTTGGCGACCAGGAACTCGACGCCGCTCAGGTTGGAGCGGATCATGTTGTTGACCGCGTTGCCGCCGGCGCCGCCGACGCCGACCACGGTGATCCGGGGCTTCAGTTCCCGGGGTCGATCCGGCATGGACAGGTTTATGGTCATTGACGCCTCCCGCTGCAAACGTTGGATAGGGGGGTGGTGGGGGTCGGTCGGGGTGCCGCTCGGTCGCGGCACCGTTCGTGCTCTGCGCTCACATGTGCTCCCTCAGCCAGGTGCCGACTCGCGATAGGAAGCCGGCCGATTGGTCGAACGTTTCGAGGCTCTGGTAGGCGTGGCCGCCCTGCTCGCGGCCGGCGTAGATCAGCAGGCCGGCGCAGGTGGCGAAGGCGGGCCCGCTGGTCGCCTCGGCCAGGCCCATCACGCCAGTCGGGCGGCCAATGCGGACCTGCTTGTCGAGTGCCAGTGCGGCCATCTCGCGGGCGCCCTGCAGCTGCGAAGCGCCGCCCGTCAGCACGACCCGGCGCCCGGCGACGCGGTCGAAGCCGCTGGCGTCGAGGCGCGACCGCACCAGCTCGAAGATTTCCTCGATGCGCGGCTGGATGATGCCGATCAGCAGGGACTTCGGGACGTGGTGCGGGTTGGTCAGCGGGTCCTCGCCGATCGGCGGGACGTCGATGATCTCGCGCTCGTCGGTGGCCGAGGCCATGCAGCTGCCGTAGAGCGTCTTCAGGCGCTCGGCGTGGTTCACCGGCGTCGACAGGCCGCGCGCGATGTCGTTGGTGACGTGGGCGCCGCCGACCGGGATCGTGTCCGTGTAGACGACGCTGCCGTCGTAGAAGACCGAGACGCCGGTGGTGCCGCCGCCCATGTCGATCAGCGTGACGCCCAGGTCCATCTCGTCCTCGACCAGGGCCGCGAGCCCGGCGGCATAGGGCGAGACGACGAAGGCCTCGACGTCCAGGTGCGCGCGGCCGACGCAGGTCGCGATATTGCGGATCGGGCCGGCCTCGGCGGTGATGACGTGCATGTCGACGCCGAGCTTCTCGCCGAACATGCCGCGCGGGTCGCGGATCCCGCGATTGCCGTCGATCGTGTAGCCGAGCGGGATGAAGTGAACCATCTCGCGGCCGTTCGGCGCGAACTGCGCGCGGCCCTGGGCCAGCGCGCGACGGACGTCGACGTCCTCGACCTCGTGGCTGCTGAGCGCCACCTCGCTGGCGATGCTGTGCGAGGCCGGCTTGCCGCCGGAGATGTTGACGACGACTTGGCGCACGGTCTCGCCGGCCATCTGCTCGGCGGCGTGGATCGTGTTGATGATGGTGGCCTCGGCCGCCTCCATGTCGACGATGACGCCGTTGCGCAGGCCCCGCGACTCCTGGTGCCCGATGCCGACGACGCGCGGGCTCCGGTCGGCCTGCGGGCGCGCGACGAAGCAGCAGCACTTCGTGGTGCCGATGTCGAGCGCGGCGATCAGCCCGCTCCGTGCCTTGGCGTTCCCCTTGCTCACCGCAGTGCCCCGCCTGCTGCTGTCATGTGGACTTCCCCGGACCCGCGGTCCGCAGTTTTGCGCCCGGTGCCAGCTGGACGATGGTCCGGTCAGGCAGGCGCAGATCGACGGCGACGATGTCGCGTCCGAGAACCGCGTTCGTGCGCTCCATCGCCGCCAAGCGGCTCCAGGCGACGCCGATGTCCTGCGCCGGCAGCCGGATCTCGACGCGGTCGTCGAGCCTTATGTTCCAGCGCCGCTCGGCCACCCGGATGGCCGCGGTCATACGCTTTGCGAGGTCCGGCTCGCCGCCGAGCAGCTGCAGCAGGCCGGGCGCGTGGGTCGCGGCGTCCGGCCCGACGATGACCGGCAGGTTGCGGAACGGCCGCTTGTCGGCCACGCGGATGACCTGGCCCTGGTGATCGATGATCTGGAGGCGGCGGTCGACCTGCCAGAGGGCGAGCGGCTGGCGCTCGACGATGTCGACCCGGACGACATCCGGCAGAGAGCGCTCGACCCGAGCGCTCCGCACCCAGGGCAGTCCCTCCAGGCGCTCGCGCGCGGCCTGCGGGTCGAACCCGATGATCGGATCGCCGCGTCGGACGTCGAGAGCGGCGAGCAACTCGTCGCGCGTGGTCCGCTCACGACCGCTGACGGCCACATCCGCGACCTTGAGGCCCAACTCTGCCGAAGCTGCGACGGCTCCCAGCCGCAGCGCGGTGACGCGCTCGCCCAGCCAGCCGGATGCCTGCAACTGCATGACGCCGCCCGTCAGCACGGCCAGGACGGCGGTGGCGGCGGCGACCTGGATTGTCGGACGCAGCCAGGGCGGGGCTGGGCGCTTTCGTGTCGGGCGTCGCCGGCCTTGCCGGTCGTTGCTGCCGACGCTCAGGAGTCGCATCGTGCCGCCTCCACCATCCAGACGCAGAGCTGCTCGAAGTCCATGCCGATGTGCGCAGCCTGCTCCGGGACCAGGGAGAGGGGAGTCAGGCCGGGCTGTGTATTGATTTCCAGCATGTACAGCGTTCCGGGCGGGTCGCCCGCGTCGTCGTAGCGGAAGTCGCAGCGCGTGACGCCGCGGCAGCCGAGTGTGTCGTGCGCCAACCGGGCCCACTCCATCGCCTGTGCGGCGATCGCTTCGGGCACCGGCGCAGGAACCAGATGCTCCGTCTTTCCATCGGTGTACTTGGCTTCGTAGTCGTAGAAACCCTGGAGCGGCCGAAGTTCGGTCACGGCGACCGGCCGGCCGTCCATGACGGCCACGGTCAGTTCACGGCCTGGGATGTACTTCTCGACGAGCACGTTCCTCCCGAAGGCCCAATCCACCGTCTTCAGCGGTGCGGCGTTGTCGCCCTCCGGGACGATGAGCACACCGACGCTCGACCCCTCGCTCGCCGGCTTGACGACATAGGGTGCCGGCATGGCGCTGTGCGCTTCCGCGACGGGCACCTCGACGCCTTCCGGACAGCGGATCCCGACCGACGCGAAAATCCGCTTGGCGGCAGGCTTATCCATCGCGATCGCCGACGCACGCACCCCGGAATGCGTGTAGGGGATGCCGAGAATTTCGAGGACCCCCTGGATGCAGCCGTCTTCGCCGAACCGGCCGTGCAGCGCATTGAAGACCACGTCGGGGCGGGGCGTCAGGTCCGCGAGCAGGGCCGTGAGATTGCGTTGCAGATCGATCGAGGTGACGCGATAGCCCGCGTTCTCCAGCGCGCGAGCAACCGCGTCGCCGGTCACGAGCGAGACGGCGCGCTCGGTCGACCAGCCGCCCTTGAGCACGGCGACGTGCTTCATGGCGAACCTCCTGCGCTGACGCCCAGCCGGCGGATCTCCCACTCGAGCAGGACGTCGGTTTCGATCTGAACGCGTCGCCGGACCTCTTCGCCGAGCGCTTCGATCTCTGCGGCGGTCGCGTCACCCGTGTTGATGAGAAAATTGCAGTGCTTCTCGGAGACCACGGCGCCGCCGACGGAAAGGCCGCGGCAACCAGCCCGGTCGATCAGCTCCCAGGCCTTCGCGCCGGGTGGATTTTTGAACGTTGATCCGCCGGTCCGCGCACGCTGCGGCTGGCTCGCTTCCCGCTCCGACTGGATGGCGCCCATCCGCTCACGAATATCCACCAGCGACCCGGGGCGGCCGTGCAGGCAGGCCTGAACGAAGATCCAGTCGCTTGGAGCGGCATTGTGTCGATAACTCAGAGTCATATCGGTCGCGGTTGCTCGGTGCAGCACTCCGGCTCCGTCGACAGCTTCCGCCCAGACGAGACAGTTGCGGATCTCAAGGCCGAAGGCCCCAGCGTTCATACGAACGGCGCCGCCGATCGTCCCGGGGACACCGGTCAGGAACTCCAGTCCTGCGAGAGAGGCGTCGGCCGCTGTCAGCGCCGCATTCGGACAGAGGACCGCTGCCCCGACGAGGAGCGATTCGCCATCTGCTTCGGCCTGATTGAAGCCGCGTGCCAGACGGATCACGACGCCGGGTATGCCGCCGTCGCGGACGAGAGTATTCGACGCGACACCGAGAATCGTGACTGGCACGTCGGCCGGACGGTTGGCCAGAAACATCGCCAAGTCCTGCGTGTCGGCCGGACGGAAGAGCACTTCGGCCGGGCCGCCGACGCGGAACCATGTCGTCGGTGCCAGCGGCGCATCCGCGGTGTAGCGGCCGCGCACCGGCGGCAACCTTTCGACAAGATGGTGGCCTACGCGCTGTGCTGCCATCATCGTGCGGCCCTCGCGGGGGCAGCCAGTGCATCGAGCTGGCCCGGAAGTGCATAGGCCCAAGTCGTGATGCTGCCGGCGCCCAGGCAGACCACCAGGTCGCCAGGTCGGGCGAGGTCGCCGACCATGCCGGCCAATTCCTCCGGGCCGCCGAGCGGCAGGGCGTGACGATGGCCACGCTGTTTCAGGCCCGCGACGAGTGCATCGCGATCAACGCCTTCGATCGGAGTCTCTCCGGCGGGATACACAGGGGCGACGAGGACGGTGTCTGCGTCGTTGAAGCAGGTGCAGAATTCTTCGAAAAGGTTCTGAAGTCGGGAGTACCGATGCGGCTGCACCACGGCGACGACGCGTCCCTGCGTTGCCGACCGCGCTGCCTTGAGGACCGCTGTGATCTCCACCGGATGATGGCCATAGTCGTCGATCACCGTGATGCCGCCCGATTGCCCGGTCTGTGTGAAGCGGCGTTTGACGCCCGAGAACCCGGCCAATGCCGAGCGCAGGACATCGTCCGGGATGCCCAACTGGTGCGCTATGGCGACCATCACGAGTGAGTTCTGGACGTTGTGCTCGCCCAGCATCGGCAGTTTGAGGCCTTCGATCGTGCGTGCGGGTCCGTTTGCCCGGGTGGCGACGGTGACGTCGTAGACCATGACGCCGTCCTCGGCCCTGACGCGGCTTGCCCGAATGTCGGCCTGCGGATTGAGCCCGTAGGTCAGTACGCGCCGGTCAACGACCCTGGCGACCAGCTTCTGCACCTCTGGATGATCCGTGCAGAGCACTGCGAAACCATAGAAGGGGATATTCTCGACGAAGGCGTGGAAGGCGTCGCGTACGCGCTCGAACGTGCCGTAATGGTCCAGATGCTCCGGGTCGATGTTCGTGACGACCGCGACAGTCGCCGGCAGCTTTACGAACGTGCCGTCAGACTCGTCGGCCTCAACGGCCATCCATTCGCCCTGGCCCAGCCGTGCATTGGTGCCATAGGCGTTGATGATGCCGCCGTTGATCACTGTTGGATCGTAACCCGCGGCATCCAGGAGGGCGGCCACCATCGAAGTGGTCGTCGTCTTTCCGTGCGTTCCGCCGACGGCGATGGACCATTTCAGGCGCATCAACTCGCCGAGCATCTCGGCACGCCGCACCACCGGCAGAAGCTTTGCACGCGCCGCATCAACTTCCGGGTTGCCGCCACGGATGGCCGAGGAGCAGACGATAACCTTCGCCGCGCCGAGATTCTCAGCGCGGTGACCGACATGAACCTCGATTCCGAGGTCGCGCAAGCGCTGGACGTTCGCGCCGTCGGAAACGTCGCTGCCTTGCACGCGGTAGCCGAGATTGTGCATGACCTCGGCTATCCCGCTCATGCCGATTCCGCCGATCCCGACGAAGTGCAGGGGGCCGATATCGAAGGGCATCGCGTTCATGCCGCTACTCCTCGGAGTGGCAGCGCGCCAGCGCCGACACCTTGTGCGGTCAACTCCGCTTCGACGAGATCGGCCAGCAGGCGTGCTGCGTCTGGTCCCCCGAGGTTCGCGCTGGCTGCTGCCGCAGCGCCCAACTGGGCCGGATCTGTGAGAATCGCAGCGAGACGGTCGGTCAGTGTCGAAACCGTAAGCTCCCGCTGTGTCATGACCCACGCAGCGCCGGAGACGGCTCTCGCATTGGCGGTCTGGTGATCATCCATGGCGAAGGGGTAGGGGACGAGTATTGCGGGGCGACCGGCCGTCGTTAGCTCCGCGACTGTCGAAGCGCCGGCCCTTGCGATGACCAGGTGCGCCCACGCTAGACGTTCCGGAATATCCGCGAAGAACGCCGCGAGTTCGGCGTCTGCCTCGCAGTCGGCATAAGCTTCGCGCACCGCGTCCAGATCCTCGGGTCGGCACTGCTGGACAATCCGCAGGCGCTTGCGCATCTGCGTGGGCAGTGCGGCGATAGCTTGCGGGACGACTTCACTGAAGACGCGCGCGCCCTGGCTTCCTCCGGTGATCAGAAGCCTGAACTCACCGTCGGCCGCCGGAGCGTCGTAGGAGATACCGCGAAGCGCCGCGACCGCCGGTCGTACTGGATTGCCGGTGCGAGCGAGCTTCGCCACTGTGCCGGCCGGGAGGGCGGACATGCTGTCAAACGCCGTCGCAATGCGCCTGACGCGGCGGGCCAGGAGGCGATTTGCCCTCCCCAGTACCGCGTTCTGCTCGTGGATGAGCGTCGGAAGCCGGAGCCAACCCGCCGCGAGCATCGTCGGCACCGAGGCGTAGCCTCCGAAGCCGACGACCGCCGACGGCTTCAGCCGGCGGAGCAGCCGCCATGCGGCAATCGTGCCGAGAGCGATATCTCGGCCCGCTTTCAGCATCGCCCCCGCCGTCCGGCCCGGCGTAGCGGCCCGAATGCGATAGACCTCCGACGCTTCATCGAAGGCGCCGCCGCGAGCGTCGGTGACCAGAACGACGCGGTGACCACGTGCACTCAGTTCTTGAGCGAGTGCCTGTGCGGGGAAAACGTGGCCCCCCGTTCCTCCCGTCGCGAGAACAATGGGACCATCGCCCCCGTAACGTGCGGCGCTCATAGCATGCCTCCCGGCTCGACGCGGCGGCGTGTCAGCGCCAGTGCCATGCCCATCGTGAGCGCCAGCGCCAGCAGCGAGGACCCGCCATAGCTTATGAATGGCAGAGTCATTCCCTTTGTCGGGAGGAGGTGTAGGGACGAGCCGATGTTGATGACCGCCTGGAGGCCGAAATTTGTTACGAGGCCTGCGACGGCGAGGAAGACGAACAGATTCTGTTCGGCCAGCAGGCGCGCGAAGCAGCGGATGACGAGAAACGCGAACAGGCCGACGATGATCAGGCAAACGATCGCGCCCATTTCTTCGCCAGCAACGGCGAAGACAAAGTCGGCATGTGCGTCCGGTATCGTCTCCTTGACACGGCCGACACCGGGGCCCCGGCCGAGGAATCCGCCATTGACGAATGCCGATAGCGACTTGTCGATCTGATAGCTATCGCCGCTCGCCGGATCAAGGAACCTGTCGATACGGCTCGTAACGTGCGGAAACATGAAGTAGGCGCCGAAGAGACCGGCGATCCCGGCCAATCCAAGGCCGATGACGAGCCACATCGACAGGCCGGCGAGAAAGAACTGCGCCAGCCATACCGACGTCACGACCATCGTCATCCCGAGATCCGGCTGAGCGATGATCAGGGTCACGACGAGGAAGTAGAGACCAAAGGCGATCCAGTGGCCCGGTATGGCCTTGTCGCGCTTGCCCTCGGCGAACAGCCAAGCAGCGACGATCGCGAAGGCCGGCTTGACGAACTCGGATGGCTGCATCGAGAAGCCGGCAATGTTGATCCAACGTCGCGCCCCTTTTGTCTCGACACCGACCACCAGCGTCGCGGCAAGGAGAAGGAGCGAGATTGCGAATACAACCGCGCCGACGCGCAAGACGCCGCGCGGCGACAGGAGAGACGCGCCGATCAGGATCGTCGCCGCCACCGGCAGCATGATCAGATGTCTCTTGGCGAAGTGGAACGACCCATAGCCGAGTCGCTCCGCGACCGGGGGACTGGCCGTTACGACCAGCCACGCGCCGACAAGCATGAGGATCACGAGAGCCGACAGGGCCCAGCGATCTACAGTCCACCACCAGCGGCCAATGACGCTGGTGTCGGTGCGCGCGACGAGCGTCATCCCGCATCCTCCGCGTTCAACGCCGTCGCGGCGGCCCTGAACGCATCGCCGCGAGCCTCGAAGTCGGGCCACTGGTCGAACGACGCGCAGGCGGGTGAAAGCAGGACCACGGCCCCTGGGCGCCGCTCGGATTGAGCTAGCGCGTGAGCATCGTTTACCGCCTGCTCAAGGGTGCCGCTGCGCGTGTGCGGGACTGTGCGTCCCAATGTATCCGCGAAGGCCTCGCTGGCTTGTCCGACCAGGAAGGCGTGTCGGATTCGAGGAAAGAAGCTCGCCAGGGAGGTGATGCCGCCCTCCTTTGGCAGGCCCCCGGCTATCCAATAGATGTTGTCATAGCAGGCCAGCGCCCGTGCCGCTGACTCGGCATTAGTCGCCTTGGAATCATTGACGTAGCGGATGCCATGAATGGTCGTCACCCGCTCCTGGCGGTGTGGCAGGCCCGGATAGCTCTGGAGTGCCCTCACGGCCTGCTCGGCCGGTACAGTCGCAGCCCGTGCAACGGCATAGGCAGCCGCCGCGTTCTGCCAATTGTGAGCGCCGGGAAGGGTTGGAATGGAAGTGAGATCGGCAACGGCTAGGCGTCTGTCATCGAGGTCGTCGATCAGAAGGCCGTTATCTGCCCACACGCCGCCAGGAACGGCCTGATGCGATGAAATCGGGATCACGCGCTGGCTCCTGCGATCCCGAAGATCCGCCAATACATGCCGTCCGAAGGCATCATCGGCGCCGACAACTGCAGTGTCGTTAGGCCCCTGTCCCTGAAAGATCCGCCTTTTCGCCGCGACATAGCCGTGCATTCCGCCGTGGCGGTCCAAATGGTCCGCGCTGACATTCATGAAGACGGCAGTTTCGAAGTGGATGGTGGGGACGAGTTCCAGCTGATAGCTGGACATCTCGATGACGTATGTTCCCTCCGGCCCAAACGGCCGAAGCGACATCGCCGGCTTTCCGATGTTGCCTCCCGCGTCGGCGGTCACACCGGCCTCGTTCAGGATGTGGGCAATCAAGGCCGTCGTGGTCGATTTGCCGTTTGTGCCGGTGATTCCGATGAAGCGGGCGTGCGGCTGGCTGCGCCACAGAAGCTCGATATCGCAGACGATCGGACACCCCGCAGCACGCGCCGCGAGTGCTGCAGCATGCGGGCGTGGGTGAAGATGCGGTACACCTGGGCTCCAAACGAGAAGGTCGGTGGCCGACCAGTCTCGGCCCTCAAGCGGCAGGACCCAAATGCCGGCCTCGGTTGCTGCAGCGCGGCGTCCGGCATTGTCGTCCCAGCAGGCAGCCAGTGCCCCGGCGCTTGTCAGCGCGCGCGCGGCTGCCAACCCCGACCGCGCGAGCCCCATCACCGCGACTGTCTTGTCCCTCATGCTCTCGGGGAGGATCATCGTCACCTCAATTTCAGCGTGGCGAGGCCGATGACGGCCAGCACCGAGGCGATGATCCAGAACCGGATGACGATGGTTGGTTCCTGCCACCCCTTCCGTTCGAAGTGATGGTGCAGTGGCGCCATCCGGAATACGCGTTTCCCCGTCAGCTTGTAGGAAGCGACCTGCACGATCACCGAGATGGTTTCGAGTACGAAGAGGCCGCCGATGATCGCGAGCACCAACTCGTGCTTAGTGACGACACTGATCGCGCCGAGCGCACCACCACACGAGAGCGATCCAGTATCGCCCATAAAGACCATAGCAGGCGGGGCGTTGAACCACAGAAAGCCCAGACTGGCGCCGACAAGAGCGCCGCAGAACACCGTAAGCTCGCCCGCACCTACTACATAGTGGAGCTGGAGGTAGTTGGAATACACGATGTTGCCGGCAAAGTAGGCGATGAGGCCGAAGCAGCCCGCGGCGATCATGACGGGTACGATCGCCAAGCCGTCAAGGCCATCGGTCAGGTTGACGGCATTGGACGCGCCGGTCATCACGATCACTGCGAAGGGAATAAAGAACCAGCCCAGGTTGAGCAGAACGTCCTTGAAGAAGGGTACCGCCATCCCGCTGGAGAGCGGTTCCTGCATCTCATAGGTGATGATTAATGCGGCGATCGTGCTGATCACGATCTGGCCGAGCATCTTGTATCGGCCCGCGAGCCCCTGGCTGTTGCGGCGTGTCAGCTTAAGGAAGTCATCTACGAAACCGACCAACCCGAAGCCGGCGGTCACCAGGAGTACGACCCAGACATAGGTGTTCCGGAGGTCGGCCCAGAGCAACGTGCTCAAAGTGAGCGCAAGCAGAATCAGTGCCCCGCCCATGGTCGGGGTGCCGCTCTTAGTCAACAGGTGCTCAGGGGGCCCATCGGTTCGAATGGGCTGACCGCCGCGCTGCTTTGAGCGAAGCCACGAGATCACCGAGGGCCCAAGGAGGAAGCTGATCAACAATGCGGTCAGCATCGCGCCGCCCGAACGGAACGTGATGTACCGGAATAGATTGGCGAAGATCAGTTGATCTGCGTGGGGGGTGAGGAGATTGTAGAGCATCGCCTCAGCCCTTGTTCTTGAAGTTGTCGGGCATCAGCGCCTTGACGACGCGTGCCATCTGCATGCCCAGCGAGCCCTTGACGAGTACGACGTCGCCGGACCGTACGATGCTCGTGAGTATCGGAAGCAGCGCCTCCGTACTCTCAGCATGACAGCCGCGGATAGAAGGCGGTAACGCCCTGTAGAGATGCATCATCGCAGGGCCAGCGGCATAGACGAGATCAACGCCGCAACGTTCAATCGCTTCAGCGAGATTGGAGTGGAGCGCCGGGGTGTCTGGGCCGAGTTCGAGCATGTCCCCCAGGATTGCGATGCGCCGGCCATGCGGCGCCGTTTCGCTCAGCGACAACGTCTCAAGAGCGGCGCGAACGGCGGCCGGGCTCGCGTTGTAGCTCTCATCGATCAGTGTGAAGCTGCCGTCGCGCAGCGGGACGTTCGCTTGGCAGCCGCGGCCTTGTGGCGCCCGTACATCGGCAAGCGATGCAGCTGCGCTTTCCACGTCGGCTCCGAGCGCTGAAACCGCCGCGAGAACGGCGAGGCTATTGATCGACCAGTGGCTGCCCGGGGCGCCGATGGTGAACGCGATGTGCCGGCCGTCAATTTGGGCTTCGACATCGCTCCGGTTCGGCAGCAGACGGACGTCCAACAGCCTTGCGTCCGCTTGGGGGTGCTGCCCGAAGCTGATCACGCGCTCGATGCCGCATCGGCGGGCGGCGGTCGATAGGTGCTCGTAGAAGGGATTGTCGCGGTTCAGTACGGCGGTGCCATCTGGCGTGACCCCTTCGAAGATTTCGGCTTTTGCGTCCGCAATCTGCTCCACCGACGCAAAATGCGCGACGTGTGCCGGTGCGATCGTGGTGATGATCGCCACGTGCGGCTGAACCAGCCGGGAGAGGGGGGATATCTCGCCCGCGTGATTCATGCCGAGTTCGAATATGCCGAACCGGGTTGATGATTCGAGACGGGCGAGGCTGAGGGGAACTCCCCAGTGATTGTTGAGATTGCCCGCGTTCGCCTGGGTCGGCGCCTGCTGCTCGAGAACGAGCCGGAGGGCCTCCTTGACGCCGGTCTTGCCGACGCTGCCGGTGACTGCTGCGATTCGCGCGCCGGAGCGCTGGCGCGCCGCGGCAGCCAGAGCGTAGAGGCCATGGAGCGTATCCGGCACCCTGAGCAGTGGGCCGGCTATCCGCGCGTCTTCCACTACGTCGCGTACCATTGCCGCCGATGCGCCGCGTTGGAGCGCAGCTGTCACGTAGTCGTGCCCGTCGTGGCTGGGGCCCTCCAAAGCGACGAACAGGTCGTCAGGCTCGACGGTGCGGCTGTCGATCGACACGCCGCGCGCGGTCCACTGCGCCGTGCTTCTCCCGCCGGTCGCTGCGTCCGCTGTGGACGATGTCCAAAGGGCGCTCATTCCCAGCCCTTTTCTGCTGCCAACCGGCGAACCGCTTCGCGTGCGACGGCGGCATCGTCGAACGGAAACGTCTTTCCGCCGACGATCTGTCCCCGCTCATGGCCCTTGCCGGCGATCAGAAGGACATCCCCTGCGCGGAGTTCTGAGACCGCCGCTGTGATGGCCGTCGCTCGGTCGCCGATCTCCTGGGCTCCAGGGCATGCGGACAAGATGGCCCACCGAATCGCCGCCGGATCCTCGGAGCGCGGGTTGTCGTCGGTCACGATGACTTTGTCCGCATGCTTGGCGGCGATACTGCCCATGATGGGCCGCTTTCCGGGGTCGCGGTCTCCGCCGCAGCCGAACAGCAACAGCAACCGGCGGCGCGTATGTGGCCGTAGTGCGTCCATGGCATTCGCGAGAGCATCGGGCGTGTGGGCGTAGTCCACGAAGATGGCTGCCGCCTCCGGGGTGCGGGCGACCAACTCGAGGCGCCCGGCTACGCCTTGCAGATGTTCCAGCGCCGCAATCACCTCGTCCGGCTTCTCGCCGCTTACGATCGCAAGGCCGGCAGCGCACAGAGCGTTGGCAGCCTGAAACGCTCCAACCAAAGGCAATCGCAGCCGGTAGCTGCGCCCAAAAGCTTTCAGCTGCAGAACCTGTCCATCGTGGTCTACTTCCGCCCCTTCCAGCTTCAGCCATAGGCCTTTTCGACCATAGGTCACGACGTGCTGACGCCGTTGCCGGCAGGCCTCAATCACAAGCTCAGAGGTGGTACTGTCCGCATTGATCAGTGCGGGCGCACCGGGCGGCAGCAAATCCCTGAAAAGCTGCAGCTTCGCTTCGAGATAGGCGGGCAGGCTTCCGTGGTAGTCGAGGTGATCTCGCGAAAAGCTGGTGAAGGCTGCAGCGGTGAGGCGGAGTCCGTCCAACCTATGCTGGCTCAGTCCGTGGCTCGATGCCTCGACAGCCAGATGGTCTAGGCCCATCGCCGCAATCTGGCCGACCGTTCGATATAGAGTGACGGGATCCGGTGTCGTCAGTGCAACGGGTCTGAGAAAGCCGTCGCCGATAGCGCCGAGGGTTCCGATGCTCGCGGCAGGGCGCCCAAGGCGCTGCCAGATTTGCCGTGTGAAATCGACGACAGACGACTTCCCGTTCGTGCCCGTGACGGCAACAAGCGTACGCGGCTGCCGACCATAGAACTCTGCGGCCATCATCGCGAAACGATGCCGCGGCCGCGGATCCTCAATCAATGTCGCGCCACCGAGCGTGTTGGCGCTCACGGTGCCGGGGGACGCCAGGATCGCTGATGCGCCCCGTTCGATCGCATCAGAAATGAAATCGGCCCCGTTCGCACGAGCCCCCGAGAGAGCGGCGAACAGGAACCCCGGGCGCACCTCGCGGGAGTCGCTGGTCAGGCCAGCGAACTTCCCGACGGGATGTGACGAGCGAGTCTCGAGGTTCAGGCGAGCCGCGATCATGTCCTCACTGCGTGACTGTCCGGCGGACTGAGGTGCTAGCCTCAACCACACGGTGGTCTTGTTGGGGTTGGGTCCGGGGTGGGAGACCGAGCAAAGCGCCAGCTTGGCTGACGACCGCCTTCACAACCGGCGCCGCCACCCAGCCACCGGTCGCGTAGCCGTAGGTATCTTTGGTTCCCTGCGGCTCATCGAGCATCGCAAGTATGACGAATTTTGGGTCGTCGATCGGGAATGCGCCGACGAACGACGATACGAGCGCCTTTCGTTTGTATCCCTTGCCGCCGACCTTCTCCGCGGTGCCTGTCTTGCCACCAACAGGATAAGCCTGCGTGTCGGCGTTCCTGCCCGTGCCTTCCGTAACGATCTGTCGCATCAGCCAGCGCATCTGGTCCGACACTCTCTCCGAGACGACCCTTGTCCCGTCGGGAGGGGCGTCGCTCGGGCGCCGCAGCAATGTCGGCGGGTACAGCAGGCCGCCGTTTACCAATGCCGAAACCCCACTCACGAGTTGGAGGGGGCTGACCGAGAGACCATGGCCGAATGCGATGGTCATGGTGTTGATCTCGCGCCATGGCGAGGGCACCAGCGGGGAGCCAACTTCTGGCAGCTCAAACGACGGCGCGCTGAGCATGCCGATCTTCTGCAGAAAGGCACGTTGCCGATCCGTCCCGGCATCGAGCGCCATCTTTACCGAACCGATGTTGGACGAGTAGATCATGATCTCCGGCACGCTCAGCCATCGTGCCTTCGCGTGATAGTCGGTGATCGTGAAGCGTCCGATTCGGATCGGTTGCGAGGCGTCGTAACCTCCTTTCAGCGAGGTCACGCCCGCGTCCAGCGCCATCGCCGCCGTGAACAACTTGAACGTGGAGCCCATTTCGTACACGCCGAGCGTGTTGCGATTGAACATCGCATCGTCGCTTGCCGCGCTTCGGGTGTTCGGATCGTAGTCCGGCAGGGAGACCATCGCGATGGTTTCGCCGTTTCGAGCGTCGACGATCATGCCGGCGGCACCGACAGCCGAGAACTTCGCCATGCTGCGGGCTAGTTCCGAATGCAGCACGTGCTGCACCCGCATATCGATCGAGAGCTTCAGTGGCTGGCGCGTGTTCAGCAGCAGGTCGTCTTGATACTTCTCGACGCCGGCCAGACCCTCGTTATCCATTCCCGTGAAGCCCAGGATGTGGGCTGCCAGAGGGCCCTGCGGGTAGATCCGGCGTTCCTCGCGCTGAAAGTAGAGTCCAGGAATACCGGCATTGTTTATCGTGATTTGCTGATTCGGAGTCAGGCCTCGGCGCAGCCAGATAAAGGCGCGGTCCAGTTCCAGCTTCGCGCGAACTTCGCTTTCGTTCAGGTCCGGCAGCAATTTGACGATCTGGCGGGCTGCAGTCGCCGAATCGAGGACTTTTCGAACCTCGCGTGGATTTGCGTATAGTGAAGGCGTCGTGAGGCTCGATGCCATCAATACGCCGTTACGATCGACAATGTCGGCGCGTTTGACGGAGAGGCGATCCGAGACTGCGGCCACCGCCGGACCGGCGGCATCTGCCGGCCGCTGCAGGGCGAGATCCACCAAGCGGACCCCGATGGCGAGGAACGCGACGAGGAACAGCGATCCCCCTAGAACCAAGCGATTGCGGCCCGTCTCGAGGGCGGCCTTCATCCGCCCATCGATCTGGCCGCGAAGGAAGCCATCGCCGGAGACGACTTGCGGCAAGGGGGCGCGCATCGCTTCTTCGACTTCGGAGAACGGCCAAAGCCTCATCGGACTTGCCTCCTCTCCGCGCGTACGATCATCAACTCCTTGCTGCTGGTTCTGTTGTCCGCCAAAAGTTCCGGTGCACGCTCGGCCTGCCGCAACGGTAGGTCTTCGAAGCGAACAATGCGGTCCGGTGATGCCGCATCCATGCCGAGATGGATTGCGCTGAGCTCCCGAACGCGCTCGAGGCGATTCAGGTAAGCCCACTCCGCTCGAAGTACGTGGCTCGCTTCACGAGCGGCGCTGATCTGAGCTTGGAGTTGGGCGTAGACCCGCTCCCTCTCGCGAACCTCTCGGGTGACGACGAGCAGTGCACTGCCCCCCGCGGCGGCGAGAAGAAGGCAAAGGGCTGTGGTGCGCCATATCATATCGAATCGCTCCAAGCCGCGGCATCCGTCCGCTCCGCCACCCGCAGCCGTGCTGAGCGGGCACGCGGATTGTTCCGGATTTCTTCGGCCGTCGGCACGGTGGGGCGGCGCGTCAGAACGCGGAACGTCGGTGCGAGACGTTCCGCGTCAGCGGGCACATGCCGCGAACCGCGAGGCTCGCTGCCACTGCGGCGGCGAAGGAAGTCCTTGGCGACACGGTCTTCCAGGGAATGGAAGGCGACTACGGCTAGACGGCCACGGTCGATGAGAATCCTTTCGGCTGCGGCGAGGCCGCGGTGGATCTCTTCGAGTTCGTCGTTCACTGCGATGCGCAACGCCTGGAAAGTGCGGGTGGCCGGGTCGATGCCGTCGTCGCTGCGACCGACTGCACGGCGAACGATCTCCGCCAACGTCGAGGTGGTCTCAATGGGGCCGTCGCGCCTGGCGGCGACGATCGCCCGCGCGACTCTCCTCGAACGCCGTTCGTCGCCGTAGCGCCAGATTAGGTCTGCAAGGTCCGCCTCACCGGCAGTGTTGACGAGATCGGCCGCAGATGCGCCTTGCCGATCCATACGCATGTCGAGTGGGCCGTCCGAGCGAAATGAGAAGCCCCTGTCGGCGCGGTCGATCTGCATGGACGACACGCCGAGGTCGAGCGCCACCCCTTGCACGGCGGAATGGCCCGCGTTCGCAAGGATTGCGTCCATATCTCCGAACCGCCCCAGACTTAGCAGCAACCGGCCACGGTAATGGTCGGCGAGCGACTGCCCCTCGGCGATTGCGTCGGGATCTCGGTCGATCGCGACCACCTTGCAGTCCGCGGCATCGAGAAGTCCGCGACTGTACCCACCCGCACCGAACGTTCCGTCTACGTATACGGCGCCGGCCCGGGGCTCGAGCGCGGCCAGCACCTCGTCGAGCATGACGGGGCGGTGACGGGATTCAGAGATGCGGCGGGGTGCGTCGGTCACGACGGCACCTGAGGCTTGAGGCGCAATGTGAGCTTCAGTTCGCGCGCCTTCTGAAGGCGCTCCTCCTCCTGGGCGTAGAAGAGGTCTGGATCCCAAAGTTGGAACGTGAGGCCGCGGCCGACGAAGGCGACGCGCTCGGTGATGCCGGCACGCTTCATTACCTTTTCGGGAAGAACAATTCGTCCCTCGGCATCCCATTGCAGTTGTACCGCCGCACCGAAGACGAGGTCTGCCATGACGTCCGTCTCGGAGAAGAGCTCCATGCTCTCCATGCTCGCGCTGAGTTGTTCGAGGAAGTCGCCCCGACAGCCTTCGTACGCGCCCGGCGAATTCCAGGACGGGAAAATGATGATGCCGGGAACGTTCTGGGTGCCGATGGCCGCACGGAAGGTCGCTGGAACGGAAACGCGCCCCTTCTTGTCGACCTTGTTTTCGTGCGTTCCGAAGAACATCGGTATGCCAGCTTGCCGGCGCTCGACCGCCCGCTTGCCTGCGCACGATCCCTCGCCATGGCTCTCCATGGGAAATCATGGGGCATCATGGGCAAATCTGGGCAATGATGGAAGCGAAAAGATATTCCCTGATGGGGAATCAAGGTTCACTCGTAGACGAGTGAGCGCTCATGAGGTCCATCGCCGCGGGTCCTGTGTTCCAGGCCAAAGCTCCCAGCCCTTTTTTCCGTGTTGTACTTGGTTTGTTCTCATGGTCCATCCGACTGATGCCCTTGCGTCACTGGGCAGGAACCGGCAGTCCTGAAGAATCGGGCGCAAAGTGGTCAGACGGCCTGTAAGCCGGGTTCTGTCCCCGGAATATCCGGGAGACGGTCATTCATCTGGGGCATCCGTCGCCGGATACCTCGCGCGACCAACCCGAATGACAGCGCGGAGCGCGCCTGACCGCTCACGCGGTCGTGTCATTCCTATTCGGTCTTGCTCCCGGTGGGGTTTGCCGTGCCGTCCCCGTTGCCGAGGCCGCGGTGCGCTCTTGCCGCACCCTTTCACCCTTACCCTCGGGGCCGGCGAGTCTCCTCGTCCGGCCGCGTGGGCGGTCTGCTTTCTGTGGCACTTTCCCTGGGGTCGCCCCCGCCGGGCGTTACCCGGCACCGCTTCTCCGTGGAGCCCGGACTTTCCTCCCCCCAAAAATAGGAGGCGACCGTCCGGCCGTCTGACCGCCCAAACATAGGGGAGGGAGGGCCCGGACTCCAGTACCTGCTCAGACGGCGCCGGTCTTGCGCAATTCCGCTATGGCGTCCGCACCGTAGCCAAGTTCCTGAAGCACAGTATCGGTATCTGCGCCGAGATCAGGCGTGGCGGACCGAATCGTGGCCGGCGTGCGGCTCATCTTTATCGCCTGACCGACGAGGTTGATCTCCCCGAGGCGTGGATGGGTTACCGGCACAGCCATCTGATCATGTTGCACTTGGGGGTCCGAAAACACCTGGTCGATCGTATAGATCGGACCGGACGGGCAGCCCGCCTTGTTCAGCATTTCGATCCAGTACGCACTCGGCTTCGTGCGCGTCAGTTCCGCAATCTCCGCATTCAGGGCGGCGCGGTTCTTCGACCTCAGGGCACCGGATGCGTATTCCGGTTTGGTCATCAGTTGCGGTGCATCCATCGCCTTGCAGAACCGCTCGTAAATCTCCTGGCCGGCGACCGCGATGTTGATATGGCCATCGGCAGTGGGAAACACGCCGGTCGGAATGCTCGTTGGGTGGTCGTTTCCAGCCTGCTTCGGCACCTCCCCGTCCATGAGATAGCGGGCAGCCTGGAAGTCTAGCATCTGGATTTGTGCCTCGAGGAGGGAAGTCTGTACCCACTGGCCTTCCCCCGAGTTCTCCCTTTCCAGAAGGGCTAGCAAGATGCCCTGCGCACAGAACATGCCGGCGCACAGGTCCGCGATCGGTATGCCCACCCGGACCGGCCCCTGGCCAGGAAGGCCCGTAATGGACATCAAGCCGCCCATGCCTTGGGCGACTTGGTCGAAGCCTGGACGCAGGGCATACGGGCCGTCCTGACCGAATCCGGAGATGCTGCCGTATACGATCCGAGGATTGACGGCGCGGCAGGCCTCGTAGTCGATTCCCAACCGGGACTTCACGTCCGGGCGGTAATTCTCCACAACAACATCCACGGCCCGGACGAGGTCGAAGAAGATCTTCTTCCCAGCCTCGGCTTTGAGGTTGAGCGTGATGGAGCGCTTGTTGCGGTGGAGGTTTTGGAAATCGAAACCGTCCCTCGGCCCGCCGAGTCCTTCACCCGCTGTCGCTTTCGGCGGCTCTTCGATCTTGATTACGTCTGCGCCCCAGTCCGCGAGCTGGCGGACACAAGTTGGCCCCGCTCGCACCCGCGTAAGATCGAGAACCTTGAAACGGGACAACGGCAGGCCTTGGCTCGACACGGGCACGATCCTTTCGAGTCGGAAGATCGCACTCTAGCCCATCATGCGGGGGCCGGTTCAACCCGCTTCCGAAGATGCACGTGACCAACTGTTGAAAAGCCGATGATCGTTCCTCATCGGCGTCGCTCACACTGTTGTGTGGAGAGGGCAAGAAGATGCGTGTCACCTCTCCAAAGAAGCCTGTCGCGAAGGGGCTCGTGCGGCTGTTTCAGCCGCACGCTAGAAGTCTATGCAGCGACCACCGATCTCCCAGTCGCCGTAACGTGTGGGATCGTCGTGCCTCGGCACTTTCGCGGATTCGTCGCGGCCCTGCGAAGCCCCGGAGGGGCGCGTACGCGAGTCCTTGTCGTCGATCGGCTGTCCCACATCCGCACTCGGGATCGGCGGGGTCGGCTCAGCGGGGGAGGGATCCTTGCGCATCGTCGTCATATGGACCTGAGCCCTTCTGGTGCCAAGACTTGAACGGCTTCCGGCGTCCCACAAGATGTGGGCCGTCGGCGGCATGCGCCGACTCCGTGGGGTTATCGCAGTGTTGAACCACGCCCGTACGTTCATGTTGCTCGCCGCCATGACCGCCCTGTTTCTCGGGATCGGATACCTCATCGGCGGTAGCGGCGGTATCGTGATCGCGTTCATGATTGCTGCCGCGATGAATGTCTTTGCCTACTGGAATTCGGATAAGGTCGTGCTCCGGATGTATGGAGCGCGAGAGGTCGACGCGCGGAGCGCGCCGGAACTGGTTGGCCTGGTGAGGCAACTCGCTCTGCGTGCGGGGCTCCCTATGCCACGCGTATACATCATGGATAACGACCAACCGAACGCCTTCGCAACGGGGCGGAATCCGCAGAACGCGGCGGTAGCAGCGACTACAGGCCTCTTGCGCAGCCTGACGCAGGAGGAGATCGCGGGGGTGATGGCGCATGAATTGGCCCATGTGCGGAACCGCGACACGCTGACGATGACTATCACTGCCACGATCGCCGGCGCGATCGGGATGTTGGCAAACTTCGCATTCTTCTTTGGTGCCGCTGGCGACAATCGGAACAATCCGCTCGGCATTGTCGGCGCGCTGCTCCTGATGATCGTCGGTCCGATGGCAGCAGCACTCGTCCAGTTCGCGATCAGCAGGACGCGCGAGTACGAGGCAGACAAATTGGGCGCGGAGATTTGCGGACAACCCCTTTGGCTGGCGAGTGCGCTCCAGCGACTGGAGCAGCTTGCCGGCCGCGTCGACAATCACGCAGCAGAGCGTAACCCTGCGACTGCTCACATGTTCATCGTGAATCCCCTTCACGGCGGGTCCATGGATAATCTCTTCTCGACGCATCCCGCCACAGCGAACCGCATCCGTCGTCTGAGAGAACTCGCTGGATCTGGAACAGTGGCCGGCAAGCGCGGCCCGTGGGGGTGACCTACTCTTCTTCTCGGGACGCGCCGATCTCCGGTGCGCTAAGTCGGGCGGTCGCCGTCGAACTGCTGCGGAGCGTCCTGCGCGATCGTCGGCCCTTGGATCATGCGCTCGAAGATCACCCTCTGCTCCCGTCTCTGGAGGGCCGCGACCGCTCACATGTGCGGATGATTGTGGCAACGACCCTTCGCAGGCTCGGGCAGATCGACCGGGCGATTGCTCGGCATCTACGCCGTCCATTGCCTGATCGCGCGAGCATCGTGCACGACGTGTTGCGGGTTGGATCCGCCGAACTCCTGTTTCTTAGAACGCCCCCTCATGCTGCTGTCGATACGGCGGTGTGGCTGACGGCACACCTTGGCTTCGCCGGGCACAAGGGCCTCGTGAATGCCGTTCTCAGGAGGCTTGCAGGCCATCACTCCGATGGGACTGAGGGACTGCCCGTAGGGATCAACACGCCGGGCTGGCTCTATGAATCATGGGTATCGGCATATGGCGAACACGCTGCGGAGGCTATCGCGGCAGCTCATCTCGATGAGGCGCCGCTGGATATCACACTAAAGCGCGACGATGACGCTCTCAGGTATGCGGAAGCGCTCGACGCGCAAACTCTCTCTACCGGGACGCTTCGGCGACGTGGCGGCGGCAGCATCCGGGATCTGCCCGGCTTCGAGGACGGTGACTGGTGGGTTCAGGACACGGCAGCGGCGTTGCCCGTTCGGCTCTTGGGAGACATAGCCGGCCGGCCCGTCATCGATCTTGCCGCGGCGCCTGGGGGGAAGACCGCCCAGCTTATCGCTGCAGGCGCAGTCGTCACTGCCGTGGACCGTTCGGCACCGCGGATGCTTCGGCTGCAGGGAAATCTCGATCGTCTTCGATTACGAGTAGCAGAGGCGGTTGTCGCGGATGCTGTGACTTGGCGTCCGGAGCAGATGGCGGAGCGAGTGATTGTTGATGTTCCCTGTTCTGCGACGGGGACAATCCGGCGTCACCCTGATCTGCCATACCTCAAATCAAGATCAGATGTCGCTCGGCTGGCGGAACTGCAACGGCGCATGCTGAGGGCTGCAGTCGATATGACGGTGCCGGGTGGAATTATCGTGTACGCATGCTGCTCGCTGCAGCCGGAGGAGGGGCGACAGCAGGTCGATGCCCTGATCGCTTCCGGCGCTCCAGTTGTCCACGATCCCGTCAATGCCGCAGACGTGCGCGATCATGCGGAGTTTATATCGCCGTGTGGGGATCTTCGTACGATGCCGTACCATTTAGGTACGCACGGCGGAATGGATGGCTTCTTCGCTTCGCGTCTGCGGCGTTTGCCCTGATAACCCGACCTGGTCGGCGGAAGCGAACCGGAGATTTACCTGTCGATATGCGCAGACCAAGCAACTTCGCTAAATGAGCGACTCGAGCGGCCACCGTAAACGGCGAAGCCGTTGACGCGCACGGGCTCCATCGTCTGCGGGTTCAGGTGGACATCGATAACTTTTGGCTGAGCCCACAAGGTGTCGTAATCGCGGGTGGCTGGGCGACTCACCTCCACCCGATCCTTCTGAACTGCGAGGCCGAGGTACGGTTTGGCTGTGAAGGGAACCCGCAGGTACGCGAGCGCGGCGAAGGAATCGCCCTCGTTTTCCTCCGCTTGCGCCGGCAAGGCTATCCCTCCTCCTAAGATAAGGAGCGCCGCGACAGCAATGCGTACCGACACCTGACTAATCCCCCGAAACACTGCGCCTGTATCTCGCAGTATCGCATCACGATATGACGAAAGCCTAAACCAAGCATGGGATTTGTGTCGAGTCCCGATCACCGGCCCGCCTCGCCTCGGGCCTCGGCTTCGAGAGAGCGTGTTGCCCCCTCGATACGCCCACTCAGTTCTGCCATGAAGGGGTCGCGGCGCATGCCGGGGGGAATCGATGGCAGAAACTCGATCACGATTCGACCAGGACGTTTCAGGACAGCGCGCCTTGGCCAGTAGAGACCCGAGTTCACCGCGACCGGCACCACTGGCCGCCCCAGCTGAAGATAAAGCGCGGCGACCCCCGGATGGTATACGCCGCTCTCGCCCGGGGCCGTCCTGGTGCCTTCCGGGAATATGACGATATGACGGCCAGTCGCCGCGACCTCCCGGGCGGCGCGAATCAGCGGTCTCAACGCGCGGCCACCAGCTGCCCGATCGACGGCGATGTGCCCCGCCTTCACAAAGCACCGACCGAGAAGCGGAATCAGGGTGAGTTCGCGCTTCAGGACGTATGCCGGATCGCCGAGTAGAATTGGAAACATGAACGTTTCCCACGACGACTGATGCTTGCTGGCGATGATCACGGGTTCGATGGGAGTAGATCCGCGCACCTCGTAGCGGATCCCTACTATCCGTCGGAGCAGGGAGAGTACGCCGCGGCACCAAAGCCTGCCGAGGGCGAGAGTGTATTGGCGAGGAAAACCCAGGAGGAGAACGCCCGCAACTGCAACTGCGGTTGTCCAGGAAATAAACCAGAAATAAAAGATGACGGATTTGATGTAATGCATGAATCAGAATTTTCCAGTCGGCAGAATCGCGGTTATGAAAAATGCAGCTATGTACTTTATGTATTCTTGTGCCAGAAGTTTTGTTGTGCCCGGCCATCGCCACCAGTTCTCCGAGCGGACTGTCGCTGGAAAGACGGGATGGAAGACGATGCTCATCGTGGGCATGGCGTGCTTGAACAGCAATTTGCTGCGGGGCATGTGGTAATGGGCGGTGACAAGGCGCAGCGATTGGAAGCCGTGTCTGTGCATCCAGTCAGCCGCCTCGTCCGCGTTCCCCAGCGTGTCGAGAGCCACGCGGCCAAGTGTTATGCAGCAGGCGATCCATGAAGCGGCGCTCGGGACCTGCATGGTCAGATCGCGAAGAGCGACCTCGTCGGGAACGCCGGAAATCAAGAGATGCTTGCCGAGGCCGCGTTCCAGCAGCTTGATTCCCGTCGCGACTCTGTCGCTTCCACCGGTCAGAACGACGATCGCGTCCGTGTGCCGGTCCGGATTTTCCACTTCACGTGGAAGGTTCGATACAAAGATGAGGAACCCTATGACGAGGCCACTGGCGCAAACCGCCGCCGCGATCAGAGGAAAGCGCAGGAACCTGATCGATTGTCTCACGGCATGCGTTTCAGTTGCACGAGAACGGTCAGTCGAGCGGTGAGCATGGCGACCACAGCAGTTACGATCGGCAGTGCGGCGAGCGCACCCCACTGTCCCAGCGAAAGACGAGGCACCGGTAAGATTGGTGTCGCGAGGTCGGCGGCGGCTTGATCGAGCGCAAGCAGTGCAACTGCGGCCATCAGGACCCCGATGAACCCGCCGCCAAGGCCAAATATGAGAGCGTGTCTCTGGAACTGGCGCGCGATGTAGCCATCCGTGGCGCCCATGAGATGAAGGAGCGCGATCACGGTTCTATGGATGGACATGCGCGTCAGGGTGACAAACAGCACCGTCACCACCCAGACAGCAGAGACGAGTCCAAGAACGACGATGCCCGTCGTCTCGAGGGCTCTTGCGTATCGCACGAGTCGCGCCAGCCAAACTTGGTGGTCGTCGATAACGGCACCAGGCGCAATGTCGGCGATCTTGGCACCCACCGCCGAAAGGTCAACCAACGCGCCCGTTCGCAGACGGACGTCAATCAGCCTCGGCATCGGCAGTTCACCGACCTCAGCCGTCTCTCCGAGCCATGGTGCCAAAAGGGCCGCCAAACGATCTTGCGTCAGCGCCTGGGCAGCCTCCACGCCTGGCGTCAACCTTAGGAACTTGACAAGCTCTGCCACCGCAGCATCCGTATGTGCCGACTCCTTCAGAGGCGGGACCTGTACCGTCACCGTGCCGGACAAATCCGCTTGCCAGCGGTGCAGCGATGATCCCAGCAGCATGACGGCTGCGAGAGCAAGCGCGGCGAGAAACACCATTAGCGCGACGATCCATGGGAGGAACCGGCTGGCCGCATCTCGCGGCATGGGAAGTGCGCGTGTCGGGCGAAGCGGCATCACCCGTGCTCATTCATTGAAGCGAGCTTGAGGACGCCATTTTCCAGATGCAGCTCCGGGTGGCCGAACGCCTGAACAAGCGCCCGGTTATGGGTCGCGATCAGCACAGTTGTTCCCATTTTATGAAGCTCATCGAAGAGGCGCATGAGCCGATAGGCGCTCGAATCGTCCACGCTGCCAGTGGGCTCGTCGGCAATGAGTAGATCTGGTTGTGCGATCACCGCACGCGCAATCGCCAGTCGTTGTTGCTGGCCTCCGGAAAGGGTCGAAGGCAGGGCTTGTAGGTGGTCGCCGAGGCCTACCCACGCCAGCAACTCGCGGACGTTCGCGCGGACTTGGTCCTCGCGTGTGCCAACGATCCGGAGCGGTAGGGCGACGTTATCGAAGGCAGACAAATGGGCGAGCAGCCGGAAGTCCTGGAAGACGACCCCAATCCGTCGCCGGACATCGGGCAGGCGCCGCCGCGGCTCCGTTCCGATATCTACGCCGAACAGCCTTACGGCGCCCGCGGTCGGATGCATGGTCAGGTACAGCAAGCCAAGGAGCGACGATTTGCCTGCGCCACTGCTCCCAGTGAGAAAGTGGAAACTGCCGCGGGTCAGGACGAGGTCCGTGCCGCGCAGGATCTCGGGACCATTGCCGTATCGGAGCCTGACGCCGGACAGGTCGACGACCGGCACATCGGCCGTCCTCGCTTTGCTCTTGCCTGGTCCGAAGAATCCTCGCACCACTTACTCGACGCCCTCTAGCGATCCGTATAGCTTGCCGAGGCTAACCGGAGCGAAGGGTTCGTGCCGGTGAGCCGCCGCGAAACTAACCCGCATCGCCATGATAATCACCTGTCCTAGCTGCTCCACCCGATTCCAGATCGGAGACAGCGCCCTCGGCCCGGCGGGTCGGCGCGTGCGATGCGCCAAGTGCGGCGAGAACTGGTGGCAGGATCCGGTTTCCGAAGCGGCCGAAGAGCAAGCTTCGATGACGGAAACCGTCGATGTGCCGGCGATCCCGGAGCAGCCGGCCGAAGATTCGGGGCGCGAGCAACGGGTCGAATGGCCCGAGATACGGTCGGATCCACCCTTCTGGCAGATGTCGGATCGTGGGGTGTCGGCGGGATGGCTCCTCTTGGGGATGTTTATCGCGTCGATCGGCGTTGGGGGGTGGTTGGGGCATCGCCAAGTTGTCGATACGTGGCCAAAGAGCGAACGCCTGTACGCCGCCTTGGGCTTCCCGTCGTCGGCGCCACAACCGGCCTTCGATATGCGTGAAACCCGGGTCTCCTGGGAAGAGGCCGGCAAGTTGCTGCTGGTCGAAGGTCGACTAACGAACATCTCCCCCGGGAGCCTGTCCTTTCCGGAAGTCCGGTTGGTTCTAAGGGATTCGGCGGGCTCTGACCTCGCGGCGATTCCCATGCGTCCAGATGGCGGATTCCCCCGCCCGGAGAGGGTCGGATCTGGCGAAGGCGTGAAGATTAGCGGCGAACTCGTCGGCGTGCCGGCTGAGGCTGTAGAGGCTGCGATCTTTGTCGGTCCGATTGAGCCCGACCATCGGGATCCCGGTTAACGGCGCATTAACTAAGGGCCGGCAACAATGGCGACATTCTACCGGTAACGTCGCGGTACGTGTAAACGCTCCGCCGGTCGCAGCATGGCTGCGGGAGATCCTGAGATGGCGAATATCATCATCGCTGAGGACGAGGCGGGGGTGCGCGAGTTTGTGTCGCGTGCGCTCGCCATGGACGGGCATGCCGTCACCGTGGCTGAGGACGGCCTCGAAGCGCTCGATCGGCTTGGCCAGGATCGCTACGATCTGTTGCTTACCGATATCGTCATGCCCGGTCTCGACGGGATTGCGCTGGCGCTGAAGGCCGGCTCCGAATGGCCAGACATGCGCATTCTCCTGATGTCGGGCTATGCCGCCGAACGGCAGCGGGCGCATAATCTCGATGCGCTGGTGCACCGCGTCATCTCGAAGCCGTTCAGCCTCGCCGACATCCGCAAGGCTGTTCAGGAAACGTTGCGGAAGCAAGACGCCAACGGAGCAAGCAGGCGGCCGGGACTCTGCGCCTCGCACTGAGCGATCTAGGGCAACGGCGCGGTCGCGGTTGCGAGCCAAGTTTGATCGGCTTCGTCGAGAGCCCCCATTACCGACTTCTGCACCCTTGCATGGTAGGCGTCGATCCAATCCCGTTCGGCGACCGTCAGAAGGCCGGTATCGATCAATGCGCGGTCGATGGGAGCAAGCGTAAGCGTCTCGAATGAGAGCATCTGCCGCTCTGCTCCAGCGAGCGCTTCGCAGGAGGTCACGAGCAACAGGTTCTCCGTTCTGATACCCCAAGCGCCGGCTCGGTAGTAGCCCGGTTCGTTCGACACGATCATCCCGGGGTCGAGAGCCACAGTGTTCGGTGCCTTCGAAATGCGCTGTGGACCTTCATGGACCCCCAGGTAGCTGCCGATGCCGTGGCCGGTTCCGTGGTCAAAGTCCATGCCGGCCTGCCAAAGGTGCAGCCGCGCCAAGGCATCGAGCTGAGACCCAGACGTGCCCTGCGGGAAGCGCGCGGTTGCAAGGGCGATGTGGCCCTTGAGCACGCGAGTAAAGGCCTCGCGCTGCTCGGCGGAGGGAGTGCCGATTGCCACGGTCCGGGTAATATCGGTGGTACCATCCAGGAATTGTGCTCCCGAGTCGACGAGATAGAGGTCGCCGTTCTGGAGGAGGCGATTCGTCTCTGGTGTCGATCGGTAGTGGACGATCGCGCCGTTGGGTCCGGAGCCGGAGATCGTCGGAAAGCTGACATCCCGGAACAAAGGGATCTCGGCGCGGTAGGCGAGGAGCGTCTCCTCTGCCTGCATCTCGGTCACGTTGCCGGCGGCCATTCGAGCCAGCCAGGCGAGGAAGCGGCATATTGCAACCGAATCGCGCTGGTGAGCAGCGCGCGCTCCTCGAATCTCTATCGCGTTCTTGCGCGCCTTCGGGAGTGCACAGGGGTCCTGACCTCGCAGGAGTGTGGCGCCCGCACTTGTCAGCGATTCCATGATTGCCTGAGCTGTGACGGCCGGATCAACCAAAACCCTGGACGAGGCCTCACCTAGGGCGTGAAGTGCGAGGTCAAATCTATCGGGCGGGCACACCGAGACGCCATTGCTCAAATGCGACAGCGTATCGGCACAAACCTTACGCCGGTCGATAAACAATTCTACGCTGCCATCGTCGCGGATGACCGCAAACGAAAGGGCCAGCGGCGTGTGCGGAACGTCGCCGCCCCGGATGTTGAGAAGCCAGGCAATAGAGTCGGGCGCTGAGAGCACTGCAGCGTGACAGCCCTGCTCGCGCAACCTCCCGCCGATGTCGGCACGCTTCTCGGACGCGGTACGCCCAGCATATTCGAGCGCATGCGGTACGACGGGCGCCAGCGGAGGCGGTGGTCGATTCGTCCAGACGGCGTCTAACGGGTTGTCTATGCATGGCTGCAGCGTTCCGCCAGCCCTGTCACAGGCAGTTCCTAGTCGAGCTACTTCCGCTTCGGTGTGAAGCCAAGGATCGAAGCCGATGATAGCCCCCTTGAGCAACTCGGCGGCGAGCCAGTCATGGGGAGGGCTGTCGGTAATGTGGTGCGGTTCGAACAGGGCAACCGGTACTTGGCTGGAGACCTGGAGTGTGTAGCGTCCGTCGACAAATATCGCCGCCTTGTCCCGGAGCACGATGGCCACTCCGGCGGAGCCTGTGAAACCTGTCAGCCACAACAGGCGTTGGGCATTCAACGGCACGTACTCGCTCTGATGCTGATCCGCCCGAGGAACGATGAACCCATCGAGTCCGCGGCGGTCCAGTTCCGCCCGAAGCGACGACAAGCGCGCCTCTACGGCGTGTGGGTCGCGAACCGTTGGCATCGTCGCGGCCACCTCGCGCTTCAACGAGCGAAGCGCTGCCGTCACTTCCGGCGTGGGCTCCGGCGCGATGAGCGATATCCAGCAGTGGTCATCGCCGGCCGTGCCTGTCTCCGGACTTGCGGCGAGGCCCGCGATCATCTCGAGGGCGGCTGCGACGTCGTAGGCTGAACCCGCCTCCCGCAGTAGCGTCGCTAGCCTTGAATGGCGTGCCGACGCGGCTTGGGCGTGTAACGCCATCGCGACCTCCTTTTACCGATGGCCACCAAGCTAGCGGCGGCTTCTTGGTATCCGCAAGGTGGTGACAGCTCAACCCTGGATCCGCTGCGTTATATCGAGATGGCCAATTCCGACCTGACGTGCGTGTGCGGCGGGGTTCGGCCTCGCTTCCCGAAGCTGCGTCGAAAGCACTGGAGTCGTCTGGCCGGATCCCAGTCAAGGACAGAATGCTCGTGCACCCGCGGTCGTGCCTCATGGCGCAACCCCCTCGGCCACTCTCTCAAGCGCTTGTGAACTCCAGCAGTACACCGCGTGCCGAGGACGGCAGAACCCGAAGTCCCTCGTCGACCCGCTCGAATGGAACGCCGTTCCGCGCAAGAAGGTCTGCCGTAGTTTGCGTGGACGTCACCGCGAGGGTGAGCGCGTACCAGACCGGCAGCTCGATATCCATCGGGGCAGATGCACCGGGATGGGCAACTGAGAAGGCATCGAAGGTTGTCAGCCGGATCACGCCGTTGCCCGTATTGATTCGGTGGCCGTAGGCGGTCTCGCCTACGGCAGGCGCTCCGAAGATACGGCCCAACTCGGCAGCGGTGACCGCAGGGTCACGGACCAGGGCCGTTATTCCGACGAAAGCGCATGCACCATTGGGGTGCGCTACCCAGTCCGGCGTCCGCATGAGTTCTGGGGTCTTATGGCCGCATAAGAACATCCCGAGGTCCGCAGTATCCGACTTGGGCAGCATGAGGTTCCGAAAGCGGACAACACCCTTTGGCTCATCCGAGGGCCGTGAGAGGTCAAACGGGCCCTGCGGATGCAAGCCGGCAGCTTCGAGATCTGCGCGAGCCGCGTCTGCGTCCGAAGTGCCCAATGCCAGTCGCTGCAGCCCTTCGCCGCGCGTCAGTAGCGCAGCGCCTAGGCCGTTTGCATCCTCCATCTCGGGCCGCAGAATCCCGAGAAGCTCCAGATAGGTATCTGGAAACATGATGCAGTAGTTGGACGTCGCCTTGCCGACATGGTCGCCGCGCGGCGCCGTGACGAACCCAAGGCGCATCCAATCAGCCCTGGCGCCCTCCAGGTCGTGGACGCCGATGATGACATGGTCAAGGCCTCTGATGGGTCTCGTCACAATCGTATTCCCTATCCATCAGCCGCTACCGTCGATGTAGAAGCCTATCAGATCTCGCGCCTCCGGTGAGTCCCACTCTGCCGCACCCTCCAGGCGCCCGACTTCGCGCCCGGCCGCGTCGATCAGCACCGTCGTCGGCAGGCCGCGCGGCGAGAAGGCTCGGGTGGCGACGGAGTCAGGATCCAGAAATGGCCTGAGGTTGGCGATGCGAAGTTCCTTCAGAAATGGTGGAACTTTCTCGGCGCCGTTCCTGTCGGAGGAGAGGGCTACGACCTGGAAATCGCGACCGCCCAGGGACGCCTGGAGGCGGTCCAGATCAGGCAATTCCTTGACACAGGGGGCGCACCACGTGGCCCAGAGGTTCAGCAGGACGACCTTGCCCTTGAAGTCGCGGAGGCTCAACTGGGCGCCATCGGCATCGGTGAAGTTTACGTTGGGCGCCGCTGTCGCCTCTGCCGCCAGAGAGAATCCACTTACGGCGCCGTCGAGCGGCGGCGTGCCGGAAGGTCCGCTTGCGGTACGTGAAAATACCAGCACAATCGCCGCGACTGCAGCCACGCCGACCGTGCTGCAGATTCCGAGTAGCTTACGCATTGCTGAAGGGCCCGAGGATGAGTACGGAGGACGGCGCCGCCAATGTCATGTGGGGTGGGCGTTTCGCGCAAGGGCCCGCGGACATCATGGCCGCGATCAATGTGTCGATCGACGTGGACCGACGCCTCTACGAGCAGGACATCGCGGGCTCGCTCGCGCACTGCTCCATGTTGGTCGAATGCGGCGTCATTCCAGCGGAAGACGGTGCTGCGATCAGCGACGGGTTGACGCGTGTGCGCGAAGAGTTGCGGGCCGGCCAGTTCTCGTTCCGGCGGGAGCTCGAAGACATACACATGAACATCGAGGCGCGGCTTGCTGAATTGGTTGGGCCGGCGGCGGGTCGGCTGCACACGGCGCGGTCCCGCAACGATCAGGTCGCGACGGATTTCAGGCTCTGGGTGCGGGACGAAATCGACGCCATCGACAGTGCGCTACGGGCCCTGCAGGCAGCATTGCTGGACCAGGTGGAGCGTCACGCCGATACCGTCATGCCTGGCTTCACGCATTTGCAGAACGCGCAGCCGGTGACGTTTGGGCACCATCTCCTCGCCTATGTCGAGATGCTGGGTCGCGACCGCGGTCGGTTTGTCGACTGTCGGCGACGTCTCAACGAGTGTCCTCTTGGCGCGGCTGCTCTGGCTGGCACGTCGTTTCCGATCGACCGCCACATGACGGCGGCGACGCTCGGCTTCGACCGCCCGATGGCGAATTCTATCGATGCCGTATCGGCCCGGGATTTCGCCGTGGAGTTCCTCGCAGCTGGCGCCATTTGCGCGATGCACCTCTCCCGCCTGGCCGAGGAGATCGTCATCTGGTGTACCGACAGATTCGGCTTCGTCAGCCTGTCGGATGCCTTCACTACCGGCAGTTCCATCATGCCTCAGAAGCGCAATCCGGATGCCGCCGAACTCGTACGAGCCAAAAGTGGTCGTCTGCTGGGCGCAATGACGGGGCTCCTCGTGGTGATGAAAGGGCTGCCTTTGGCATATGCCAAGGATATGCAGGAAGATAAGGAGCCGACATTCATCGCGGCCGACGCGTTGATGCTCGCGATTGCAGCGACGACCGGGATGGTTGCGGACCTTCAGGCTCGGCCCGATCGTATGCGAGCCGCGGCGAACGAGGGCTTCATCACTGCGACCGATTTGGCGGATTGGCTTGTGCGCACTCTCGGTCTGCCATTTCGCCGAGCGCATCACGTGACGGGCACGATTGTGAAGATGGCCGAGGATCGCGGTTGCGCCCTGGATGCCCTCTCTCTGGAGGACATGCGCAAGGTCGAGCCTGCAATCACCTCTGCGGTCTTTGAGGTCCTGGGGATCGACCAGTCGGTCGCCTCGCGCACGAGCTTCGGCGGTACCTCACCGGAGCGGATTAGAGAAGCCCTCGTTGCTGCGCGGGAGCGCTTCCTATGAAGCGCGGCGGTCGGACGGTGCTTGCAATGGCGATCCTGATTGTGACCGCGGTCTCGGTCGGGGCTTGTGGAAAGCGCGGTGAGCTCGAACTACCGGAAGGTCGTGAGTCCGAATACCCCAGAACGTATCCGGCCCGATGAGCCACATCGATTACATAGACGGCATCCTGTCGATCGACGGCGTCCCGCTCACCAGCATCGCTGCGGCCGTCGGTACGCCGGTCTATTGCTATTCGTCGGCTACGCTCGCCGATGGCTATAGAGCTTATGCCGACGCGTTTGCTCGCAATGGGCTGCCAAACGCACTGGTCTGCTACGCCCTGAAGGCCAACGGGAACCTGGCCGTGGTGCGGAGTTTGGCCGCTCTCGGGGCCGGCGCGGACGTGGTTTCGGAAGGTGAACTCCGGCGTGCGCTGGCAGCGGGCGTGCCAGCGGACCGGATCATCTTCTCCGGCGTCGGCAAAACCCCTGCCGAAATGGCCTTCGCACTCGATCGTGGCATCATGCAGCTCAACGTCGAGTCGGTGGAGGAACTAGCGACCCTCAATGAAGTCGCGATCGGAATGGACCGGCGGGCTCCAGTGGCGCTCAGGGTCAATCCCGACGTTGCCGCCGATACACACGACAAGATCTCGACGGGGCGGAAGCACGATAAGTTCGGGATCGACTGGAACGCCGCGCCGGCGATCTATCAGCAGGCCGCTGCGATGCCGGGTATCGAGGTTGTTGGTATCGCCGTTCACATTGGTTCGCAGATCACGAGTTTATCGCCCTACCGGGCCGCCTTCGCGCGGGTCGTCGAAATGGCCCGTTCGTTGCGCGAAGATGGTGTAGCGATCCGGCGGATCGACTTTGGCGGCGGATTGGGGATCACCTACCGCGACGAGGCGCCGCCTAGGGTGGCGGATTATGTGGGTGTCATAGCCGAGGCCGTTCGCGACCTACAGTGCGAAGTGGTCGTCGAGCCGGGTCGACGAATTGCCGGACCGGCTGGTGTTCTTCTTGCGCGCGTCGTCAGAGTTAAGCGTACCGTCGACCGAACTTTCATCGTGCTGGATGCCGCCATGAACGATCTCGTTCGACCCGCGATGTATGATGCGTGGCATCCGATTGTTCCGGTGGTGGCCCCTGAACCGGATTCTCCGAGGGAGACGGTCGACGTGGTGGGACCGATATGCGAGTCGACCGACATGTTCGCCGCACAGCGAGAGCTTCCGAGATTGCGCGAGGGAGACTTGGTCGCGTTCGGGGCAGCAGGCGCCTATGGCGCGGCAATGTCGTCGGAATACAACAGCCGGCTTCTCGTTCCGGAAGTTTTGGCGTGTGAAGCGATCTGGTCCGTTGTCCGCCGCCGCCCAACTTTCGACGATATGCTCTCTCAGGATGCTATCCCGGACTGGGTGAGAGCACCTTTCAACGGGTAGGAAAGTGACGGCAGGAGGGCTCGGATGAGCGACGGCAGCCCGCCCGGCGACCGGACCGATCCGGCGAACCAGTCGCATCCCCGGCTGAGCCGTAAACTTCGGTCGGCGTGGTGGGCGCTGGTGTGCGAGAGAGCTTGGTCCGCGGTTTGGCCCCTCCCGCTCGTGGTTGGCATTTTCGCTGCTTTTGCCCTTTTCGATGTTCCGCAGTTTCTGGATGGCTGGTGGCATGCCGGCATCCTCGCGCTGTTCGGAGTTGCAGTATCGGTTTTTGCCGTCATCTCGGTCAGGCGGTTCCGCTGGCCGCAGCAGTCTGAGGCAGAGCGGCGTCTCGAGCGCGCGAGCGGCTTTCGTCACCGTCCGCTCTCGGCCCTTTCCGATCGCCCAGCTGCAACCGATGCGGAGGCGCTCGCCCTCTGGGGCGTCCACCAGCGACGTTTGGCGGCGACTATGCGCGGCCTCAGGGTGGGTTTGCCTCGTAGCGAGTGGCCGAAGTTGGACCGCTGGGCTTTGCGAGCGGCAATCCTGCTGATTGTCGTCGCGGGATTCGGGATTGCCGGGGATCGTTCCGCCGAGCGCCTCTCGCGTGCCTTTGTGCCGGTATTCCAAGTTTCGCCTGCCATCCCGACCACGGTCGACCTTTGGATCGAGCCCCCCGGTTACACGGGACAGCCCCCCCTTTTCGCCCGTTCGGACACGCCGCTGCTGAGATTTCCGACGGGCAGCAAGCTGCTCGCTCGCGTCGGGGGAGGCGATGACGTTCCGCGGCTCCTTATCGATGAGGAGCAGGAGCTTTTCGAGAGTGCGGGTGAGTTCTCGTTCGCCATTGAGCGGGAGATCGCGCGTGGCGAAAAGCTGACGGTCGTTCAGGACGGCGAACTGCTGGCTTCATGGAAGGTCGAGATCCTTCCGGATCACCCGCCTACGGCG
Organism: Constrictibacter sp. MBR-5; assembly: GCF_040549485.1. Taxonomy (NCBI): domain Bacteria; kingdom Pseudomonadati; phylum Pseudomonadota; class Alphaproteobacteria; order Rhodospirillales; family Allostellaceae; genus Constrictibacter; species Constrictibacter sp. MBR-5. Next base: position 45,081 of record NZ_JBEPTK010000010.1, on the reverse strand, counting down.
GTGCTCGTTCGCCCTCCGGCCGTGACGCAGCGTCAGGCTCTGCGCCTCGACTATCGGGCAGAAGACGACTACGGCCTCGCGCAGCTCGTGGTGGAGTTGAGGCTGGCAGGCGATCCGGGCGAACCCCGGGACGAGTCGGTGCTGAGGCTCGCGCTTCCTGCCCCCGGGCTTCGCGCGAAGGAGGTTACCGGCAGCACCTACAACGACCTCACCGCCCACGCATGGGCGGGCCGTGACGTGAATGCCCGGGTGCTTGCGGTCGATGGTGCAGGGCAGCAGGGCCAGAGCGAGCCCGCCCTCGTGCGGCTGCCGGAACGTCTCTTCACCCACCCGGTCGCCCGCCTGATCATCGAGACCCGGAAGCGGCTCGCGGACAGCCGTGAAGCCCGGAGTGACGTGGCCAGGCGCTTGGATGCGATCGCCCGCATGGGAGAGCTGTTCGACGACGACACCGTGGTCCACTTAGGTCTCGCGTCGGCAAAGTGGCGCCTGCGTCTCGATCAAGACCCGCAAGCGATCGATTCGGTGCGCGATCTTCTGTGGGATACCGCACTCCGCCTGGAGGACGGCGACCTGACGATGGCCGAACGCGAGTTGCGCGACGCCCAGCAGGCGCTGATGGAAGCTTTGCAGCGAGACGCACCGCAGGAGGAGATCGACCGCGCGCTCCAGCGCCTCTGGGCCGCCATCCAGAAGTTCATGGACAGCATGATGGCGCAGGCCAACGACCAGCCGCCCCTGACGCCCGAGCAGATGCAGCAGCTCCAGTCGGTCGAGGCGCAGGATCTTCGGGAGATGCTTGAGAGGATGAGGGACCTTTCGCAGTCCGGTGCCAAGGATGCGGCGATGCAGATGCTGTCGCAGCTGCAGAACATGCTCGAGAACATGCGCGCGGCACGTGCCATGGGGCAGAACGGCGAAACCGCGCAGCAGATGATGCAGATGATGCGCGAGCTTCAGGAGATGGCCCGCCAGCAGCGCGGGCTGCTGGACCAGACGTTCCGCGACGCCCAGCAGGGGCAGCAGGGGCCGGGGCAGCCAATGCCGGGGCAGCAGGGCATACAGCCAGGCGACCAGGGCGGCGGTCTCCCGGGGCAGCAGGAGCAGCTGCGCCGGATGCTCGGCGACCTGATGCGCCGGCTCGGCGAGCAGTCGGGCCAGATCCCCAACGCGCTCGGCCGGGCGGAGCGCGCCATGCGCGATGCCGTCGGCGACCTGGAAAGCGGCCAGCCCGGGCAGGCGGTCGGACCGCAGTCGGAAGCGCTCGACCAGTTGCAGCAGGCCGGGCGCTCGATGATGGAGGACATGGCCCGCCAACTCGGCCTCGGCGAGCCCGGCCGCGAACAGGCGGGCGAGACGGATCCGCGCTTCGACCCGCTGGGGCGGCCGCCCGGCGGGCGCGGCCTCGATGCGCGCGACGTCGTCATCCCCGACGAGGCCGAGATGCAGCGCGCGCGCGACATCCGCGACGAGCTGTACCGCCGCTCGGGCGACCGCGCGCGGCCGCGGTACGAGCGCGACTATATCGACCGGCTGCTGGAGCGCTTCTGAAGCCGGCCAGTCCGGGTCGGGTCGCTACACCAGCGCCGTCTCGGCGGCGTTGGTCTCGACGCCGGGCCATGGCAGCAGCAGCACACAGCGGACGCCCTCCGGCCTGAAGGCGATGTGTGCCTCGCCGTCGAGCTCGTAGGGTATACCGCCCTCGATCAGCCGCGTGCCGAAGCCGCGCCGGGTGGGCACGCTCACGACCGGGCCCCCGCTCTCGGTCCAGGAGAGGCGCAGGCGCTCGCCGTCCGCCTCGCGTTCGATCGCCCACTCCACCGCCACCTTGCCCGTCGGCACCGACAGGGCGCCGTACTTGGCGGCATTGGTCGCCAGTTCGTGCAGCGCCATCGTCAGGGCCAGCGCCTGCTTGGGCTGTAGGCTGACCGTCGGGCCGTTCAGGCGCCATGGGTTGCCGGCCGAGCGGCCGAAGGGGGCGAGCGTCCGCTCGACGGCGCTGCGCAGGTCCGCCCCCTCCCAGTTGGTGCGGATGAGCAGTTCGTGCGCCTGGGCGAGGGCGGCGAGCCGGCCGGCGAAGGCCTTGCGGAACGTCGCCGGCGAGTCCTCGTCGCCGAACGTCTGGCTCGCGATCGACCGGACGGTCGCCAGCGTGTTCTTGACCCGGTGGTTGAGCTCCGCCATCAGCAGCGACTTCTGCCGCTCGGTGCGCTTGCGCTCGGTGATGTCCTCCAGGACCGCGATGTAGTGCGCCGGGCGGACGGTGCCGTTGGAGGAGGGGGCAACCGACGCCAGCGCCCAATAGGACTCGCCCGTCTTGCGGCGGCCGGCGAACTCGCCGCGCCAGGTGCGCCCCTCTATGCTGGCCCGCAGCGTCCGCATGAAGGCGGCGATGCTCGTCCCCGGGCCGCGGAGACGGCGGCAGCTGCGGCCGACGAGTTCGGCCGCCGCGTAGCCGGTCAGGGCGACGCTGGCCGGGTTCGCATATTCGATGCGCCCCTTCGCATCGAAGATCAGCACGGCGCTGGCGCTGCGCTCGACCGCGTGGGACAGCTTGCCGAGTTCGGCGACCATGTCGTCGATCGCCGTGGCGACCTCGGCCAGCTCGGGCACGCTGTTCTGGTCCGAGAAGGAGCCGGCCCGGCTGTTGCGGCGCCGGATCTCGCCGGCGACCGAGCTGAAGCGCTGCAGGTTGCGCCACACCCGCACGAACACCGTGATGACCACGGCCGCCAGGACCAGGTAGATCGCGCCGGCGATGCGCACCTCCGGCGTCTGCCAGTAGGGCCGGCCGATCGAGCTGCTGACCAGGGCGCCGCCGGTGTGCGAGACCACCACCGCCCAGCAGCCCGCCTGGGTGCGGATCGGGATGATCGCGCTGACCATCTCCGCCGTGCCGTCGTCGCCGCGGTGCCGCACGGCGGTCGGCGTGTCGAGGGCGCAGGTCCCGGCGAGGCGGCCGAGGATGCCCCGCCGTTCGAGCTCGTCGCGCTCCTGGCGCAGCACGGCCGCCGGAAGCGGCGGGTGGGCCGCGATGTAGAAGAAGCTCGAGGCCGGCGCCGCCGCCGGGCTGAGCATCACCTTGACCGAGCGGCCCTCGGCGCCGAAGGCGGCGAGCGCGTCGGCCAGGTCCGGGCTGGGCGCGTTCGGCCCGGACAAATGCGGCTGCAGGCCCAGGCTGATCAGCCGGCCCTCCTCCTGGGCGCTGCGGATCAGCAGGGCGTTCTTCGTCTGGTCGGCCTCGCGGAAGACGTCGTAGAGGATCGCCGGCACGGCCAGGAAGACGACCAGCAGTGCCACCAGCTTGGTCGCCAGCGAGAAGGTCAGGCGGCGCGGCGCCGGGCGGCGGGTGCGCACCGCGAGCGGCGGCGCCGGGGCGAAGCGCGGCGCCACCATCACGGCGGCGCTGGCGAGCGTGTCGCGCGCGCGGCTCACGAGGCGGCTCCGCTGCGCGCCGCGAGCAGGGCCGCGTCGCAGCGCGCCTCGGCCGCCGCGTCGCCCCGCGGCGCCGCCTCGACCGACAGGACGCGGAAGTCGAGCGTCTGCACCTGCGGGAAGAAGCCGAGGCGCAGGCTGCACTCGCCGGCGCGGTAGGTCCAGATGCGGGCCGGCGCCTTCTCCTCGACGGCGGCGGGCCGGCCGAGCAGCGCCTCGGCCTCGGTTTCCGACAGGCCCTTCAGGCGGACCGCGAGCGGCTGCGGCGGGGGGAGGGCCATCGCGGCGGCTGCAGCCGCGGCGGCCGCCGCGTCTCCGGCCGGCTTCGGCACCGGCGCCTTGGCGCGCGGCTTGGGCGGCTGCGGCCGGGCCGGGGCCGGGACGGGGATCGGCGGCGTCGGGGCGGCCGGGGCCGTCGCGGGCGGTTCGGGGACGGCTGGGCCTTCGGCGACGCCCTCGGTTCCGGCGCAGCCCGCACCGAGCAGCATCGCGGCTACGACGACCGCGAGACGACCCCGACGCGAACGGCACGTGAACGGCTCTGCCGACACCGACATTGCGCTCCCGAATGAGATGACGAAGGTAAAGGGAACCTATCCCGGCGTCGTTAACAAATTGACAATGGCCGTGGGGGCCTCGGCGACGCCCGGCCGGTGTCGCGGTGCCGGTGTCGAGCGTCCGGGTGTGCGGGGGTTCCCATTCCTTCCCTTTCGTTCCTTTTCGTTCCCGTGGGCCGGACTCGCGCGGATAGGGTTTCATGGGTTTTTATGGAGGTGGTGCCGGAACCGGCAGCCGGCTCGAAGGCTTCGCGCGGGAGCCGAAACGCTGGGGCCGGCGTCGGCCGGATAGGTTTTCATGGTGTTTCATGGTGTTTTATTGGGGGCGCTCGGGCGGCCCCGTGCGCGCCAGGACGATCCGCGGGCGCGGCGTCCGCGGCGGGGGCTGGTCTTCACGATTGTCCAACAGCGCCGGCCGCCGGGCGGCCGCCCGCCAGTGTAGGCATAAAAACCCTGTGCCGTCATCCGCGGCGAGCGGTCGCGGCGCGGCACGGCCGATTGACGGCCCGCGGGGAGCGTCGGACGATGCGCCGGGTGTTGCTGGCGGCGGCGCCGGCTATGGTGCCGATGCCGCACCGCGCGTGGTGGGGGCGACCGTCGGCAGGGAGCCGGGACATGGCGGGTACGGGTGAAACGGGCCAGGGCGAAACGAGCCTGAGCGAAGCGAGTGTCGTCGTGCGCAACCCGGCCTTCGTGCATGTGGAGGTGGACGGCGAGGTGGTGGCGATGCACCCGGAGACCGGGGCCTGCTTCGGGCTCGACAGGGTGGGGGTGCGGATCTGGTCGCTGATCGCGGCGCCGGTGCGGGTGGACGCCGTCTGCGACGGCCTGGTCGCGGCGTATCGGATCGACCGCGAGACCTGCACCGCGCAGGTGCTCGACCTGTTCGCGGACATGCTGGCGGAAGGACTGATCGAATGCCGCCCGCCTGCGGGCGATGCCTGACGGCCCGCGCGCGACGGCCCGCGCGTCGGCCGGCGCCCGATGATGGTGCCCGAGAGCGGCGCCGATGCCGACGCCGATGCTCTCGTGGTCGGCCGCAAGGCTTTCGCCATCCTGACGGCCCTGCTGGCGGCGCCGCCGCAGGACAATCCCGCCCTGGCGCGGCTGATGGGCGGCGGCGGGCGCAATGGGGGGCGCGATGGCGATGGCCCGGCGCCGGTGCCGCTGACCCCCGCTACGCTTCCGGTGGCGGCCGCGGCGCGGTTCGACTGCGGCGTCGACCTGCTGAACGAGGGGCTGCGGAAGGACGCCGCGGGACGGCGGCCGCCGGCACACGGGCTGCCGCGGTGCGCCTTCGTCCTGATGGCCGGGGATCGCCCGGCCGGCTATTTCAGCCTGCGCGGCCGGATGATCCGCTGCGCCGCCTCCGCGGGCGTCGGCACGGCCGGCGCCGCGACGAGAGCGGGCGACGTCCCGATCGTCGCGCTCTCCCGGCTGGCCGTCGACCGTCGCGACCAGGGCAGTGGGCTGGGCGCCGTCCTGCTGCGCGAGGCCCTGCTGTGCGCCCTCGGCCTGTCCGAAGGTGGCGGGCAGCACCATGCGCCGGGGTCCGGCTTCGCCGCCCGCGCGGTGTTCGTCCATGCGCTCGAAGCGGCGGTGCGGCCCTTCTACCTCCGGCACGGCCTGCGTCCGGCGCCCGCCATCCTGGATCCGCTCGGCGTGCTCGTGACGACGACGGAGGCGAGGACGGCGGTGGAGGTGTCGACCCGGCGCACCGGCGGTTGATCCGGATGGCGTTGGCGTGATACGGCCGGCCTCCGGCCGGTTGCGAGATATTGGGCTAGGCCGCTTGTGAGGTATTGGACCTTGTGGGGTATTGGACTATGCGACGGATAGACGGTTCCGGGGATGTCGTGACGGCGCTCGAGGAGGATGCGCGGCTGGAATGGACGCGGCCCGTCCTCCACCGCGAGGACCCCAGGGATGCGGAATCCGGGTTCGTGCCGATCACCGACGGGTTCAAGAAGTCCTAGCGGCGGCAGTTCGCCGACCGGCGGAACCTTCCGGCCGGCCCGCCTCTCGGCGGCCGGCCTTCGGCCGTGCTTCGCCGTCCCGTGCGAGGCGACCTGGGACCTGGAGCCGGCGGCCGTGGCGGCGGCGCTGACCCGCCTGACCCGCGCCTACAATCCCGAAGCGGACTATCCGCCGTTTCCCGACGACGCTTTCTACGGCCCGCGCCTGCGCCAGCTCGTGGTGCTGCGGCTGCGCATCCTGCGCGCGCAGGCGAAGTTCAAGGTCGGCCCGCCCGGCGCCGACGAAGGACCGGGCCGCCGGAACCTCGCGGCCGAACTGCACCGGCGCGCCGGCGACGGCGACGCGCGGGCGGCGGCGTGGATCGAGCATTACGATCGGCTGCGCGAGGCCGCCGCTACGACTTAGGCCAACGGCTGTGGCCAATGGCTGTGAACGTCGTCGATGACGAAGCTGTGGGCATGCCGGAAGCCGGGGCCGTGCGCGTACGGGTCGCGCAGATGCGGATGATCGGGCGGCAGGTCGTCATGCGCGTGTTCGAGGATCTCGGGATCGTCCGCAGGCCACAAGCCGGGGGCGAGCGCCAGGCCGAGGGCGGTCAGGATGCCCAGCGCCAGGAACGCCGCACCCATGCCGAACGCCGCACCCAGCCACCCGGCGAGCGGATAGGTCAGCAGCCAGCAGGCGTGCGACAGCGCGAACTGGGCGGCGAACAGGGTCGGCCGGTCCGTCTGATGCGACGACCGGCGCAACAGGCGCCCCGACGGCGTCTGCACGGCCGAATAGCCGAAACCCAGGCCGAACCAGGCGGCCAGCAGCACGCCCCACGGGACCGCGCCGTTCACCGACGCCGCACCCATGCCCAGCATCCCGGCCGCCAGCACGCCGGCGCCCGCCAGCATGACCCCGCGATCGGGCAGACGGTCCAGAACGCGCGGCAGAGCGAGGGCCGCCAGCATCGACCCGCCGCCGAAGGCCGCGAGCGCCACCGCCACGTGCGACGCGGACAGGCCGAGCGTCGCCTGGACGTAGACGACGGTATTGACGATGACCATCGCCCCGGCGGCGGCGACCGACAGGTTGAGCGCCAGCAGCCCGCGCAGGCGCGGCGTCGCCAGATAGATGCGGATGCCGCGTGTGGTGCGGTCATAGATGCCGCGCCGCTCAGCCGCCGGCGGCTGCGGGATCGCGGTCGACAGGACCAGCACGGCCGAAGCGGCGAAACCGACGGCCGTGCCGCCGAACAGCCAGTGGAAGCTGACGATGCCGAGCAGGCCCGCCGCCAGAACCGGGCTGAGCAGGCTCTCCAGGTCGTAGGCGAGGCGGGAGAGCGACAGCGCCTTGGTGTAGTCCTTCTCCTCCGGGAGCACGTCCGGAATGGTCGCCTGGAACGTCGGCGTGAAGGCGGCGGAGGCCGATTGCAGCACGAAGATCAGCACATAGACCTGCCAGACCTGATCGACGAACGGCAGCGCCAGTGCGATGCACAGCCGCACCGCGTCCATCGTCACCAGGAAGGCGCGGCGCGGCAGCCGGTCGGAGAAGGCGTTGGCGATGGGAGCCACGCCGACATAGGCGATCATCTTGATCGCCAGGGCGGTCCCCAGCACGGCACCCGCATCGGCTCCGGCCAGTTCATAGGCCAGCAGGCCGAGCGCCACGGTCGCAAGCCCGGTCCCGACGAGGGCGATCACCTGGGCGGCGAAGAGGTGGCGATAGGTCCGGTTCCGAAGCGGTGAGAGCATGCGCCATGCTATCACGGCGGTGGAGAGGATCATCGGCTGCGGGAGTGACGGCGGATTGAAACCGGAACCGGTTGCATCGGGAATCGCGGCGGACGAAGATCCGGCATGACCTCGATGCTCGAATACAACGGCTATATCGGCTCGGCGGCGTACAGCGACCCGGACGAGGTGTTTCACGGCAGGCTGGAATTCATCCGCGATCTTCGCCGACGGGACGTTAAAGAGCCGATGCAATTCCATCTAATTGCCTCGTCGCGATGCAAATCGGCCTTGCATTCGCCCGGAATTCTGGGCTCCAATCGAGGTTGTATTGCTCCGAGCCTGTGGGGCCTCTGATGCGCGCATTCCTGTCCCATTCCGCCCGCGATAAAGGGCTGGTCGAGCCTGTCGCCAAAGAACTCGGGCGCCAATATTGCCTCTATGATACGTACGCATTTCAGACCGGGGAAGATTTCAGGGCGTCGATTCGTGACGGCTTGTCGAGAAGTGATACACTGGTGTTATTTGCGAGCAAGTCCTCGCTCGACTCAATGTGGGTGAAATTTGAGCTGGACGAAGCGGAGTTGTTAAGGGTCGACGGAAAAATTAAGCGTTCGATAGTATTCATTATAGATAATGTTGTTAGATATTCGGATCTGCCTGAATGGCTGCAGCGAGGGCGGGTGAAGCAACTCAATTCGCCGAAAGCGATCGCTAATGAGATACGTTTTCATATTAACGACCAGATAAGACTGCATCAGCAGCCTATATTTGTTGGCCGATCGGCGGAGCTAAATGAAGCGCAGCGAGCCATTGTGCCTATAGACGGGAGTCTGCCTGCCCGTGCCTTCCTGCTGTACGGACTAAGCGGGATTGGTCGCAAGACGCTTGCAAGCCGGATTGCCTCCGACACTTTAAGTCTTCCGAAGATAACGCCGGTGAGACTAGAAGAGGGGGACTCCGCGGCAGAACTCGCAGTTAAGCTTGCGGAGTACATTGAGCAATATAGTAACGCCGATGAGTTGCGTCGGATGGTATCCCTGATAACAAATGAAGAAATATCTGAATTAGAAAGTCGGATTGTTAGATATTTACAGTTGATAACCCAAAATGGCGACATGACCATAATCGTAGACGACGGCGGTTTGTTGGATAACGACGGTTTTATAGAAAAGTCAATACAGTCGATAATTAATAAATTTGGTGCGGCGCCTGATGTGTATTGTTGTTTTGTCACAAACAGGCGGCCGGCCTTTGCGCCCACGGACGCTTTATCGCACTTGCCGTGCGTTCGCGTAAACCCGTTGTCATTGGATGATATAAAGCGGCTAATCACTTTGGTCGCGAGTCGCCGTAATGTTCAGCTGCGCCCGGATCAGGTGGCCGAACTAGCGACATTTATGCGCGGGTATCCGCCTGCTGTGCAGTACGCGATGGAATTAATTTACCGACGTGGCGCTGATCTTGTGTTAAACACTAAGGTTGCGCTCGTCGAATTTAGTGCATCCTATTTTTTGCGAATTCTTTCGGACGACGCAGAGCTGAGTCCCGTCAGGAGGAGCATTCTGTCGACACTGGCGAGCTATAGTCCGTTGCCTCTACGAACTCTCGGTAGCGTCTTTGATTTAGAGCCGATCGACCTAGATAATGCAATGTCTTATTTATTAGATTGTGCGTTTGTTTATCCCGATGAGGATGGGTTTTACTGCATCGCTGAGCCGCTCATAGATGCAGTCAATAGAATGACGAGCCTATTCAGTATAGATCACCTTGCTGTCGCAAATGCAATTCGAGATACGCTAGACGATCTAGAGGAGGAGGCGAAAAAACTTGCGTTGTCTCGTAGTTTGTACCGGGCGCTGTCCCTGAGCGGCAAAAATTCAGAGGGAACCGACGCTGTTCATTTAGTCAGCGATAATATTCAAGTGGCAATGGAATTTTATCACGCGAGAGATTATGATAATTCCATAAAATTTGGGTTAATGTCAGTAGAGCAGCGGCCTAATAATATAGAGGCGCGAAGTTATCTAATCCGGGCGCTGGTGCAAAATGAAGAATATGACGTAGCCGAGGCGCAGATCCAGCAGCTACGTGGTAGGGGCGATTTAAAAGAATCATATTTCTTAACTGGGTTCCTAAATAGGAAACGAGGTCGCTATCAAGAGGCGATCAAAGCCTACGGGGAAGCAGTAAAGCGCGGTCGTAAGGGGGCGGCTGTGCATCGTGAGCTTGCATTGTGCTTTCTTGAGGTTGGGGACTTGCCCAAGGCGCGTGAGCACATAGATCAAGCCCAAGAAAGAGATCGAGATAATAGATATGTGGTAGACCTGCAAGTGCAGATTGCGGTTAGGCAGAAAGATGAAGAGACTGCGCGCAGCAGGTTGGCGACCCTTGAGGCAGTGGATCGCCGGGAATTTTACCTGCACAGGCTTTCCACCGTGGAATACGCTTTCGGAAATTTCGAGGCGTCCTATGCCGCGGCTGAGGGGGCCATCGCGGCATCTAATCAGCCCACGGTTGCAATGTTGGCAAATCTGATAAAGGCACAGATAGCGACTAAGCGACTTGAAGAAGCGCTGAGAAATATTGATGTGCTCGACAATTCATTTTCAAAAACGCATCATGATATCCGAGTAGGGCTGCGGTGTAAATGGGAGACGGCCGCTGGTAATTATGGAGATGCGTTGGCGACATGGGGGAAATTGCGAGACAAGGATCAGCCTGTTCACAAGGCGCTCAGGTATAATGTATTGCTTGCCATGTTGGAACAAATGTCCCCCCTGGAGTCGCTTCGGTCAGACTTGGACGAGGAGTTTAAAATATTGTCTATCCAGTTAAAAAATTACAATATAGATGATTTCGACCTAATGATAGCTGATCCTCGCTGAGGCCTGTGGGTGATGTGTGTATTCCGCTGATATTTGAATAGACTTTACGTCTTCACTGTCTTCAATCGTGGCGGTGCGCCTGCGACCTGCTGCGCTGGCGCCGGCTGGGGAGGGCGCTGAACCAGACGTTCGGTGTCCGGGTGAGCGATACGGCGTGGTTCTGGGTCCTGGAACCGGAGCGGCGGCGATATCTGGGCGACGTCGGGCGGTTCCTGGCGGCGCGGGCGCGCGGGTGCCTATACTGGAGCCGCGCGGCGGGTTCGGCGCGCGCTGCACGGCCGCAGGGGCGTTCGACGGGATCCGCGCGGCGCTCGCCGCGGACGGATCCGACGTGGTGCGGATCCGGCCGTCGTCGGCGCTGGCGCCCTATCTCGACAGACGTGCGGGGATCTTTATCGATTCGCCGCGCGCGTGGCGCCGGGGCGCCTGCCGACCGTCCGCATGGAGGGCGGGTTCTGGCGGCCGCGGGCGCGGTTCGGGGCGCTGGAGACGTTTCGGGACTATGCGGAATGTCTGGTTTAGCGGTGGGTCGGTGCGTGGGGGTGCTTCGAGACGGGCCGCCCCGTGGGGGCGGCCCTCCTCAGCACGAGGGGTAACTCATTTACCCGCACAGGCCCTCGCCCTGAGGAGCACGCGCAGGCTGCGTCTCGAAGGGCCGCGCGCGCCACGGCGTTACTCCGCCGGTTCGGACACCGACGCCCGCCGCGCCGGCGTGCGGGTGCGCTTCAGCTGGCCGACGTCCCGCACGGCGCCGCGCGCCGCGCTGGTGGTGAGGGCGCCGTAGGCCTGGAGGGCGGGGGTGACGCGGCGGTTGCGGGGGGCGGGCTGCCAGGCGGCGTCGCCGCGGGCCTCCATTTCGTCGCGGCGGCGGTCGAGCTCGGCGTCGGAGACGGCGAGGTGGATGGTGCGCGACGGGATGTCGATCTCGATCACGTCGCCGGTCTCGACCAGGCCGACCGGGCCGCCCTCGGCCGCCTCGGGCGACAGGTGGCCGATCGACAGGCCCGAGGAGCCGCCGGAGAAGCGGCCGTCGGTGACCAGGGCGCAGACCTTGCCCAGGCCCTTCGATTTCAGATAGCTGGTCGGATAAAGCATCTCCTGCATGCCGGGGCCGCCCTTCGGGCCCTCGTAGCGCACCAGGACGACGTCGCCGGCCTTCACCTCGCCGCCCAGGATGCCGGCGACGGCGGCGTCCTGGCTCTCGTAGACGCGGGCCGGGCCGGAGAAGGTGAGGATGCTGGCGTCGACGCCGGCCGTCTTCACGATGCAGCCGTCGGCGGCGATGTTGCCGTAGAGCACGGCGAGACCGCCGTCCCTGCTGTAGGCGTGGGCGAGGTCGCGCACGACACCCGCCTCGCGGTCGAGGTCGAGGCTGACGTAGCGGCGGCTCTGGCTGAACGCGGTCTGGGTCGGCACGCCGCCGGGGGCCGCGCGGTAGAAGGTCTGCACCTCCTCGGACGGGTTGCGGGCGATGTCCCATTTGTCGAGGGCGGCGGCGATCGTCGGGCTGTGGATCGTCGGCAGGTCGGTGTGGATCAGCCCGGCGCGGTCGAGCTCGCCCAGGATCGCCATGATGCCGCCGGCGCGGTGCACGTCCTCCATGTGGACGTTCGGCACGGTGGGGGCGACCTTGCACAGGCAGGGCACGCGGCGCGACAGGCGGTCGATGTCGGCCATGGTGAAGCCCACCTGCGCCTCGTGTGCGGCGGCGAGCAGGTGCAGAACGGTGTTGGTCGACCCGCCCATGGCGATGTCGACGGTCATCGCGTTCTCGAACGCCTCGAAGCTGGCGATCGAGCGGGGCAGGACCGAGGCGTCGTCGCCCTCGTACCAGCGCTTGGCGATGTCGACGACGGTGCGGCCGGCCTCCAGGAACAGGCGCTCGCGGTCGGCGTGGGTGGCCAGCACCGAGCCGTTGCCGGGCAGCGACAGGCCGAGCGCCTCGGTCAGGCAGTTCATCGAGTTGGCGGTGAACATGCCGGAGCAGGAGCCGCAGGTCGGGCAGGCCGAACGCTCGATGGTCTTCAGGTCGGCCTCGTCGACGCTGCTGTCGGCGGCGGCGATCATCGCGTCGATCAGGTCGACCTTGCGCTCGCCGGTCTTCAGCAGGACCTTGCCGGCCTCCATCGGGCCGCCGGAGACGAACACCGTCGGGATGTTGAGGCGCAGCGCCGCCATCAGCATGCCGGGGGTGATCTTGTCGCAGTTGGAGATGCACACCAGCGCGTCGGCGCAGTGGGCGTTCACCATGTATTCGATGCAGTCGGCGATGAGCTCGCGCGACGGCAGGCTGTAGAGCATGCCGTCATGGCCCATGGCGATGCCGTCGTCGACGGCGATCGTATTGAACTCCTTCGCCACGCCGCCATGCGCCTCGATCTCGCGCGCGACCAGCTGGCCCAGATCCTTCAGGTGGACGTGGCCGGGCACGAACTGGGTGAAGGAGTTGGCGATGGCGATGATCGGCTTGCCGAAATCCTCGTCGCGCATGCCGGTGGCGCGCCAGAGGCCGCGGGCGCCGGCCATGTTGCGGCCGTGGGTCGTGGTGCGGGAGCGATAGCGGGGCATCGGACCATCCTGAGCTTTGCGTGGGGATGACATAGCAAAGTTGGGCCGGGAAATGAAAGGCGGGGCGGTGCTCCTAGTCGCCGCGGTCCTGGGTCTCGACGACGGCGACGGCGGTCATGTTGAGGATGCCGCGGGCGGTGACCGAGGGGGTGAGGATGTGTGCCGGGGCGGCGGTGCCCATCAGGATCGGGCCGACATGCAGGCCCTCGCCCAGCACCTTGACCAGGTTGAAGGCGATGTTGGCGGCGTCGAGGGTCGGCATGACCAGCAGGTTGGCCGGGCCGGTGAGGCGGGCGTTCGGGAAGATGCGGGCGCGGATGGCGGCGTCGAGCGCGGCGTCGCCGTGCATCTCGCCCTCGACCTCGATGTCGGGCGCCTCCTCGTGCAGGCGGGCGAGGGCCGCGCGCATCTTCACGGCGGAGGGCGCGTCGGTGCTGCCGAAGCTGGAGTGGGAGAGCAGCGCCACCTTGGGCTCGATGCCGAAGCGGCGCACCTCGGCGGCGGCCATCTTCGTCATCTCGACCACGTCGTCGGCGGACGGGTCGTCGTTCACGTAGGGGTCGCAGAGGAAATAGCTGCCGGACTGCAGGATCAGCAGGCTGATGGTCGACAGGCGGCGGACGCCCGGCGCCCGGCCGATGACCGCCTCGACGACGGACAGGTGCTGGCGGTAGCTGCCGGTGGCGCCGCAGATCATCGCGTCGGCGTCGCCGCGGCGCACGGCGATGGCGGCGATGGCCGTGGCGTTGGTGCGGATGATCGTGCGGGCGAGGTCGGGCGAGACGCCGCGCCGCTCGGTCAGGCGGTGATATTCCTGCCAGTAGTCGCGGTAGCGCTGGTCGCTCTCCGGGTTGATCAGCTCGAAGTCGGCATCGGGCCGGATGCGCAGGCCGAGCCGCTTCAGCCGCGTGTCGACGACGCCGGGGCGCCCGATGACGATGGGCAGGGCGACGCCCTCGTCGAGGGCGGCCTGGACGGCGCGCAGCACGCGCTCGTCCTCGCCCTCGGCATAGATGACGCGCTTCGGCTCGGCGCGGGCGCGCTCGAACACCGGCTTCATCACCAGGCCCGAGCGGAAGACGAAGGCGCCCAGCTGCTGCTCGTAGGCGCGGAAGTCGGCGATCGGACGCGTGGCGACGCCGCTGTCCATCGCCGCCTGGGCGACCGCGGGCGCGATCTTCAGGATCAGGCGCGGGTCGAAGGGGCGCGGGATGATGCGCTCCGGGCCGAAGCCCTCGTCGTCGCCGCCATAGGCCTGGGCCACCACCTCGGACGGCTCGGCCATGGCGAGGTCGGCAATGGCCTTCACGGCGGCCAGCTTCATCTCCTCGTTGATCGTCGTCGCACCGACGTCGAGGGCGCCGCGGAAGATGAAGGGAAAGCAGAGGACGTTGTTGACCTGGTTCGGATAGTCCGAGCGGCCCGTGGCGATGATCGCGTCGGGGCGGACGGCCTTGGCGTCCTCCGGCATGATCTCCGGCGTCGGGTTGGCGAGCGCCAGGACGAGCGGGCTGGGGCCCATGGCGCGCACCATCTCCGGCTTCAGCACGCCCGGCGCGGACAGGCCGAGGAAGACGTCGGCGCCCTCGATCACCTCGGCCAGGGTGCGGGCCTCGGTCGCCTGGGCGTAGGCGGACTTCCAGCGGTCCATCAGCTCGTTGCGGCCCTCGTGGACGACGCCGGCGATGTCGGTCATCCAGACGTTTTCGCGCCGCACGCCGAGGGCCACCAGCAGGTCGACGCAGGCGATGGCCGCGGCACCGGCGCCGGACGTCACCACCTTGACCGCGTCCATCTCCTTGCCCACCAGGCGCAGGCCGTTGTAGACGGCGGCCGCCACGATGATCGCCGTGCCGTGCTGGTCGTCGTGGAAGACCGGGATGTTCATGCGCTCGCGCAGGGCGGCCTCGACCTCGAAGCATTCGGGGGCCTTGATGTCCTCCAGGTTGATCGCGCCGAAGGTCGGCTCCAGCGCGGCGATGATGTCGATCAGCTTGGCCGGGTCGTTCTCGGCGATCTCGATGTCGAAGACGTCTATGCCGGCGAACTTCTTGAAGAGCACGCCCTTGCCCTCCATCACCGGCTTGGACGCCAGCGGCCCGATGGCGCCGAGGCCGAGGACGGCGGTGCCGTTGGTCACGACGGCGACGAGGTTGCCGCGCGCGGTCAGCTCGGCCGCCTGGTGCGGGTCGGCGACGATCGCCTCGCAGGCGGCGGCGACGCCGGGCGAGTAGGCCAGCGACAGGTCGCGCTGGTTGCCGAGCGGCTTGGTCGGCACGACCTCGATCTTCCCCGGCCGCGGGCTACGGTGATAGGTCAGCGCCGCATCGCGCAGATCGTTCGCCATCAACAAGGTCCTCGTCGTTCCGCCTGGGCCGAAGTCTTCATTAGGATCATGCGCGGCGCGACTGGAGCAAGCGCGCTATCCGCCGAGCAGGTGCGCGGGGGCGGCGGCGAGGGCGTCCCAGACGTGCACGCCGAAGCCGGTGGTCGCGAGGGCGCGGGCCGCGTCGGCCTCGCGACCGCCGTAGCCGGTGGCGACCAGGGCGCCGGCGGGGAGGCCGGCGGCGCGGCCCGCTTCGAGATCACCGGCCTTGTCGCCGACGATCCGGGAGCGGGCGAGGTCGATCGGCAGGGCCTCGGCGGCGGCCAGGATCATGCCGGGCGCGGGCTTGCGCCAGGGATGAGGCGCGTGGAACGGGCAGGCGGCGACGAGGTCGAGCCCGGCGCCGGCGGCGGCCAACTGCCGGAGCATCTCGTCCTGGACGGCGGCGAACGCGTCCCAGCCGAACCGCCCGCGGCCGATGCCGGACTGGTTCGTCACCATCACCACGCGCCAGCCGGCGGCGCGCATCGCCGCGAGCGTCGCGGCGGCGCCGGGGATGAGGCGCACCCGGCCGGGATCGTCGAGGAAATGGACCTGCTCGATCACCGTGCCGTCGCGGTCGACGAAGAGCGTCGGCCGGGGCGCCGGGCCGGGCAGCGGGTCGACGGGCTGGAACCAGTTGCCGTCCGGGCGTAGGTGCAGGGCCATCGTCTTAGGCCGCCTCGGTCGCAGGCGGGACGAGGCGGAAGAAGGGGACCGGCTCGGCGAAACCCTTCAGCGTCCGCCGCTCCTCGCGCAGGGAGTCGCGCGGCAGCATCGCCGACACGCCGGAGTCCCCCACGATCGCCTCGGACAGGACGATGTCGCCGCCCTCGCTGGCGTGCTGCATGCGGGCCGCCATGTTCACCGCCGAGCCGAAATAGTCGAGGCGGTCGTTCATGGTCACGGCGATGCAGGGCCCGGCGTGCAGGCCGAGCTTGATGACGACGGGGGCGCCGCCGCTGCGCGCGTTGAAGGCGGCGACGCCCGCCTGCACCGCCTGGGCGGCGCGCAGGCCGTCGGCGGGATTGGGGAAGGCGGCCATGATCGCGTCGCCGATGGTCTTCACGATGGCCCCGTCGTTGCGCCGCACGGTCGAGGCCAGGAAGGCGAAATGCTCGCGCACGAGGCGATAGGCGGCGGCGTCGCCGATGCGCTGGTAGAGGGCGGTCGAGCCGCGCAGGTCGGTGAACATCAGGGTGACGTGGGCGATGCCCACCTCGTCGCCGGGGCGCAGCACCTGGTCGGAGAAGAGGTCGCGGAAGGCCTGGAAGGTGGTGGCGCGATGCGCGGTCAGCGCCTCGCGGACCCATTCGCGGGACTCGATCGCGACGATGCGGCGGCGCCGGTCGCGGTTGACGATGCGGAGCGTGCCCGGGGGCGCCGGCGCGCCCGCGGCGACGGCGTCCGCGTCGATGCCGACCTCGGGGAAGCCGCCGTCGCTGCCGACGTCCACATCGGTCTCGCCACCCGGCTCGACGGTGCGCAGGCGGTAGGTGCCGGCGGGCAGATCCGCGTCCAGGGTGCGCGTCTCGCCGGGCTCCACGGCGGCCTGGACGACCACGTGCGGCGTCGACATCGGGCCGAACAGGCAGAACTCGCCTTCCGGAACCGTTCGGATGGCCGCGGAGGGGTGGAAGGTCAGTTCGACGTTGCGGCTGAAGTCCCGGTCGTAGCCGATGTTGCAGGTGTCGCAATGGGCGCCGGACGGCAGCCGGTCGAGTTCGGCGGTGCTGCCCTTGGCGCCGCGGCAGCGCGGGCAGAGCAGGTCCCAGCGCAGCGCCAGCATGCCCTCGCGCACCGCCTGGAGGCACAGTTCCACGACATGGCGCGGCGGCGCTTCCCAGAGGCGCGCCAGGATCAGCGGCCGGATGCGCAGCAGGTCGACCTCCGCACCGGTGGCGATCCAGTCGGCGAGGCGCGCGGCCAGGCCATGGCCGTTGCCGCTGGCCTCGATGCGCCCGACCATCTCGGTCAGGCGTCCCCGGGTGGCCGCCGGCAGCGGCGGCGCCTTGGTGTCGAAAGGCTGCTCCCGCTGGCCTGCGACCCATTCGTCGACGGTGGAGACCGCCGCGGTGAAGGTCCGCTCGGCGCTCGGGAAGAAGCGCGTCCGCAGCAGGATCTCGCCCAGGGGATTGGCCGCTTCGGCTTCGAGGCTGTAGCGCACATCCGTGCCGCCCCGCCCGTCGGGCCGCAGCCGGAGCGAGGCGCAGAGCCTGCGCAGCGGCCCCCGCGAGAAGACGCGCATGTGGCGCAGCCAGCGTCCGGTCACCCACTCCACCGGGATGTCTTCCCAGGCGAGCCTCAGGGGACCGACGCGCGCCTCGGCGAAGAAGCGCACCGATCCGTCCGGCTGCGTCTCCTCGCGGATGACGTGCTTCGGCAGGCCGGTGGCCTCGTTGAAGCGTCCGGTATCGGCGAGCGCCGGCCACACCGCCTCCGGCGGGTGGGCGAAATGCCAGTCGAAACCGTGGGTGTGCAGCTTTGCCATGCGCGCCGATCCGGATCGAACGTCAGGGTCCTGGTACGTCCCGGTCGGCCTCTGCGATCATCGTCGCAGCGAGCCGCATCGGCAGGACCAGTCGGGGCGAGTCCGGTAGACGGACGAAGCCGTGCGCCGCATAGAAGGCCGCCGCCGTTTCGTCCAGCGCATCCACCACGACCATGCACGACCCCACCGTATCGGCGCTGGCGACGGCCCGCCGCAGCGCATCGGCCAGCAAAACGCCGCCGAGGCCGGCGCCCTGATGCGACCGCGATACCGCGAGGCGGCCGATCAGCGTCGCGCTGACCAGCGGATAGCGGGGCACGTGCCTGCGTGCGGCGTCGGGAACCTCCCCCTGTCCGAGGGCGGTCGCGCACAGCGTGTAGTATCCGAGTATCTGCGCCGGGTTCGCCGATTCCGCCAGCACGAAGACCGCGTTGACCTTGCGCCGCACGTCCTGGCCGGCCTGTGTCTTCAAATACCGGTCGAGGCTGTCCACGCCGCAGGCGAAAGCGGCGCGGTCATGCACGGTCGATAGCGGTGCGACCCCGAGAGCGGCGGCCGCACCCGGGTCGTTCACGGATCGACCCGGCGCCGATGCGATGCGAAGGCACGGCGCAAGCGGTCGCTGGCCCGAGGCGGATTGACCAGTGCCTCGAAGAACGCCGTGCGATCGCGTTCGGAGAGGGCGAGGGCTTCATGCTCGGCGATCGTCCGGCGCGCAGCCTCGGTGAGTGCGCTCATGCAGAAGTCCGTCACCTTCCGGCGCTGCAGATGGGCGGCGCGCTCGATCAGCGCCTTCGTCTGCTCATCGATACGAAAGCCAAGGCGCTCGGCTTTCGTGCGTCCGCGTGCGTCTGCGACCATGCTGGCCTCCTCGACGCAATGTACGTCCGTTGGACGAACAATTCAACGGCCGGCGCCGATCGATGAGGTCAGCCGAACAACCAGACGCAGATCAGCACCGCGGCGACGACGCCGGCGAGGTCGGCGGTCAGGCCGGCGGCCAGGGCGTGGCGGATGCGCCGGATCTGCACGGCGCCGAAATAGACGGCGAGCACGTAGAAGGTCGTTTCGGTGGAGCCCTGCAGCGTGCTGACCAGCAGGCCGGTGTAGCTGTCCGGCCCGACCGCGGGGTCGTCGATGATCGAGACCATGATGCCGTAGGCGCCGGACCCCGACAGCGGGCGGAGCAGGGCCATCGGCAGGGCCTCGGGCGGCAGCCCGACGAGGCGGGTGACGGCGCCGAGCGGCTGAATCAGCAGGTCCATGGCGCCGCTGGCGCGGAACATCGCGACGGCGACCAGGATGGCGACGAGATAGGGAATGATGCGGACGGCGACCTCGAATCCGTCCTTGGCGCCCTCGACGAAGACCTCGTAGACGTTGACCCGCTTGAGCGCGCCGAACGTCAGCAGGCCGACCATCAGGCCCGGGATGATCCACGGCGCGATCGCCTGGCCCCAGAAGATCGTCAGCGGGACCATGCCGACGACGCAGGCCAGCGCGAGGGCTGAGACCCAGGCGGGGTAGCCGGGCGGCGTATCCGGCGCCGGCTCGGCGGGCGGCTCCTCGGCGGATGCCGCGTCCGACGGTGCGTCCGATGCTGCTGCCGAGGGGGCGGCGGGCACGGCGGTGAACCGGCTGTAGAACCGCGCCGCCAGGATGGCGATCGTCGTCGAGCAGATCGTGGCGAACAGGGTCGTCGGCACGATGGCGGCGGGGTCGGTCGAGCCGGCCGCGGCACGGATGGCGATGACGCCGGTCGGCAGCAGCGTGACACTCGACGTGTTGATCGCCAGGAACAGCACCATGGCGTTGGTCGCCGTGCCCTTGTGCGGGTTCAGCCTGTCGAGTTCCTGCATGGCGCGGATGCCGAAGGGCGTGGCGGCGTTGCCGAGCCCCATGACGTTCGCCGACAGGTTCATGATCATGGCGCCCATCGCTGGATGGTCGGCGGGCACCTCCGGGAACAGGCGCACCATCAGCGGGCGCAGCAGCCGCGCGATGATCACGAGGAGGCCGCCCGCCTCGGCCACCTTCATCAGCCCGAGGAACAGCGCCATGACGCCGATCAGGCCGAGGGCGAGTGTCACCGACGACTTGGCGGCGTCGAGCATCGCCGTGCCGAGGGCGTCCATCGGCATGGGTGCCACGGCCGGACCGAACAGCTGCTTCACCGCGGCGGTCGCGAAGGCGATGCCGACGATGGCGAGGAAGACCGCGTTCATGCGTCGGCGTCGGACCCTGGGCGGCGGCGGGCGGGGCGGATGGGGATCGGGCGGACGGCGATCAGATCAGGCGGAAGCGGGTGCCGCAGAGGGTGACCTGGTCGCCCTCGATCGGGCAGCCGAGCCCCATCGCGGCGTCCAGTACGGCCGCCTTGTCGGTCACGGCGAGGTCGAGCCCGCCGAGTCCTTCGCCCCGGCCGTCCTTCGCCGGCACGAAGCGCAGGACCGCGTCGTCGAGCGCGATGCTGGGACGGCCGAGCGCATCCTTGGCGAGCGGACGGTCGAGGATCTCCGACCAGCGCTCGGCGAGCTTGGCGGGGTCATCGCTCTGCAGTTCCGCCGCGGTCATGGCACGGACGCGCTCGGTACGCCGGGCGCGCTGCCAGTCGGGCCCGGCGGGTCCCCACGGACCATCGAGCCCGCTCTGGTCGCCGTCGTTCCAGTCGATGCTGAGGATGGCACCGCCCGTGTCGCGCGGATGCAGCTGCATGCCGACATAGTCGCCGTGGTTCGGCTCCGACACGATGCGGATGCCGAACCCGTCGATCCGTGCGCGGGCGGCGGCGAGGTCGTCGGTCTGCAGGATGACCATGTAGCCGCCGTCGCCGCCGCGGCGGTCGAGATAGCGGCCGGCGGCGGTGCCCGCCTGCGTCGGCGCCACGACCTCGAGCAGCTGGTTGCCGACCGGCATCAGGGCGTTCTCGAGCCCGTAGCGGGCGACCGCCGGGTCGCGGTGGCAGACCTCGATGCCGAGGACGCCGCAGAGTTCCTCGATGGCCGGCTCGAGACTCGCGGCGACGAGGCAGATCTGGCGCATGCGGAGCATCGGTATTCCTTCCGGCTGGTCGGGCTTCTCCCCCCGATGCTGCTGTGCCGGGGACCGGCGCGCAAGGGGAAGCTCCCGGGGCCGCATGCGAGCGGGCGCCGGCTTCTGAGCCGCGTGCCGCAGCCGCGCGCTATTCGCGGACGTCGATGTTCACCTCGACCATCATGCCCGGCGACAGCTGCACGGGCGGATCGTCGATGGTGACGCGGACGGGGATGCGCTGGGTGATCTTGGTGAAGTTGCCGCTGGGGTTCGGCGTCGGCAGCAGCGCGAAATTTGCGGTGGTGCTGTGGCCGATACGCTCGACCGTGCCCTTGAACGTGTGGTCGGGATAGGCGTCGACGGTGATCGCCACCGGCTGGCCCGGCTTCAGCTGGCGGATGGATGTCTCCTTGATGTTCGCCTCGATCCACAGGCGGTTCGGATCGTGGATCAGAGCGATGCGCTGTCCCTCGCTGACATACTCGCCGGCCTCGACGAACAGGCGGTTCACCACGACGTCGATCGGGCTGCGGATGGATCGGTCCTCCAGATCGATGCGCTGCTGCGCCATCTCGCTTTCCAGGGCGGTCGCCTGGGCGTCGAGCATGGCGATCTCGCCGTCGATCACGCCGAGCTGGGCGTTCTCGACGCGGGCCTCCTTCAGGCTGCCGCGCGCCTCGCCGATCTGTGCCTCGGCGCGCTTGAGTTCGCCCTCCAGGCGCTCCAGGTTGCTGCGCGCCCGGTCGACGGCGCTGTTGGAGACGACGCGCCGCTCGTACAGGGCTGTCGCCCGCTCCAACTCGCGCCGGGCCAACCCGACCTCGGCGCGGAGCGATGCGCGGTTGGCGGCTGTCGCGTCGAGGGTCGAGCCGCGGGTCTGCGAGCGCGCGGCGACCATCTCCTCGGTCATCCGCCGTTGCGCCATCAGCCGCTCCCGGTCGGCGGCGAGCCGGGCGCGCTCGGCCTCGAGCGCCTCCAGCCGCAGGCTCGACAGGCGCGTGTCGATCTGGGCGATGATGCCGCCCTCGGGCACCGACTGTCCCTCGGTGACCGGCAGCTCGGTGATCCAGCCGGCGACGCGGCTGCTGACCGTGATCATGTCGGAGGTCACGCGCGCGTCGTACTCGTAGACGTGGGTCAGGCGCTGGTGGACCTCCATCGCGCCGAAGACGATCGCGATCAGGGCGACGGCGGCCACGATCAGGTTGCGCGGCCGGAGCAGGCCGCTGCGCCGGCGCGTGCTCGGCGGCGCCGGCGGCGGGGCGGTGGGCCTGTCCTCCGCCCCGTCGCTTCTGTCCACCACACGCGGCGCGGTCGCCTGATTGGCCATCTTGGACGCTTCCTCGGTCAGCCGGTCTGACGCCGGCGCTGCTCGGCGGCCGTGCCCGCCGTCAGACGCTGCTTCGCACGGTCGAATACGGTCAGGCAGGTCTGGATCTCCGCCGGTTCGACGTCGGCCAGGACCTCCCGGCGGAGCTGGCGCGCCACGGCCTCGACCTGCGCCAGCACCGGCCGGGCCCGCTCGGTGAGATGCACCGTCTTCACCCGCCGGTCGGTGGGGCAGTCGCGGCGCTCGATCAGCCCGTCCGCCTCGAGCAGGTCGAGCTGGCGGGCGAGCGTCGAGCCCCGGATGCGGGCCCGCTCGGCCAGCACGTTCTGGGTGAGCGGCGGCCCGGGCTTGGCGAGATGGAGCAGGGCGATGCCGCGGGCCTGGCTGAGCCCGAGCGGCCGCAGACGCTGGTCGAGCTCCGTGCGCCAGAGGCGCGCAAGCTCGCCCAGCCGATAGCCGAAGTTGTAGGCCGAATCGTTCATCGCCCCCCGCAACGCTCCGCACCCTATGTTAGGCCCCTAACGATTAGGTCGCCAACAGGTCGATGACACGCGTATTGCAGGGCCGTCATGCGGCCGTCGTTCCCCTGTATTCGTTGACAGCAGCCGCGGAGCCGCGGATATTTCCGCTTTTCCGCCTATTCCGTGGCGGAAAAGGAAGCTACGGCGAATGAACTGAGAGGAATACCGTCGTGATCCCCGCTCTGATGCCCACCTACGGCGAACGGACAATTGCTTTCGAGCGGGGCGAGGGGCTGTACCTCTTCGACACGGAAGGGCGACGTTATCTCGATTTCGGCGCCGGCATCGCCGTGGTGGCCCTGGGCCACGCCCACCCGCATCTGGTGAAGGCCCTGCAGGAGCAGGCCGCCAAGCTCTGGCACTGCTCCAACCTGTACCGGATCCCCGGGCAGGAGAAGGCCGGCGAGCGGCTGGTCGCCAATAGCTTCGCGGACACCGTCTTCTTCTGCAACTCGGGCGCCGAGGCGATCGAGTGCGGCATCAAGATGGTGCGCAAGCACTACGACCATGTCGGCCAGCCCGAGCGCTACCGCGTCATGACGATCGAGGGCGCGTTCCACGGCCGGACGCTCGCCACCCTCTCCGCCGGCAAGCAAGAGAAGGTGATCAAGGGCTTCGAGCCGCTGGTCGAGGGCTTCGACCAGGTGCCGTTCGGCAACCTGAACGCGCTGAAGGGCGCGATCACCGCCGAGACCGGCGCCATCCTGCTCGAGCCGGTGCAGGGCGAGAGCGGCGTGAAGCCGATGGACCTGGACTATATCCGGGCCGTCCGCGACGTCTGCGACGAGTTCGGCCTGCTGATGTTCCTGGACGAGATCCAGTGCGGCATGGGGCGTACGGGGAAGCTGTTCGCGCACGAATGGGCGGGCGTGAAGCCGGACATCGTCGCGTCGGCCAAGGGCCTCGGCGGCGGCTTCCCGGTCGGCGCCTGCCTCGCCACGGAGAAGGCGGCGGCCGGTATGATCGCCGGCAGCCACGGCTCGACCTTCGGCGGCAATCCGCTGGCGGTGGCGGCGATCAACGCCGTCCTCGACGTCATGCTGCAGGACGGCTTCCTGCCGCAGGTCGAGAAGATGGGCAAGCTGCTGCGCGACAAGCTGGAGACGGTGGCGGCGCGCCACCCGAAGGTGCTGGCCGGCGTGCGCGGTGCCGGCCTCATGCTGGGACTGCGCTGCGTGGTGCCGAACGGCGACGTGGTCGCCGCGCTCCAGAGGAACGGTATGCTGACGGTGCCGGCCGGCGACAACATCGTGCGCCTGCTGCCGCCGCTCGTGCTCGAGCCCCAGCATGTGGAGGAGGCCATCGGCATCCTCGACCGGACATGCATGGAACTGGCGGCGGCATGAGCGGCGTCCGGCACTTCCTCGATCTCGACCAACTCGACAGCGCTACGCTCCGCGGCATCCTCGAACTCGGCACCGCCTACAAGGCGGGCGGTGCCGATCCGGCGAAGCCGCTGGCGGGCAAGACGCTGGCGATGATCTTCGAGCGTCCGTCGACGCGCACGCGCGTCTCCTTCGAGGTCGGCATGCGCCAGCTCGGCGGCGACGTCGTCGTGCTGTCCGACACGGAGATGCAGTCGAAGCGCGGCGAGACGATGGCCGACACGGCCCGCGTCCTGTCGCGCTACGTCGACGCGATCATGATCCGCTCGACCAGCCACGAGCGGCTGCGCGAACTGGCGGAGCATGCGACCGTGCCGGTCATCAACGGCCTGACCGACCGCTCGCATCCGTGCCAGCTGATGGCCGACGTGATGACCTTCGAGGAGCATCGCGGGTCGATCGCGGGCAAGGTCGTGGCGTGGAGCGGCGACGGCAACAACGTCGCCACCTCCTGGATCCACGCGGCCGCCCGATTCGACTTCGAACTGCGCATCGGCTGCCCGGACCAGCTCCAGCCGCCCGCGGCGGCGCTGGAATGGGCGGCGCGCAACGGCGCGCGGGTGCGCGTGACGGGCGACGCCCGCGAGGCCGTGGCGGGGGCGGACTGCGTCGTCACCGACGTCTGGGTCTCGATGAACAGCAACGGCGCCGAGAAGCGCCACAACCTGCTGGCGCCCTATCGCGTCGACCAGGAGCTGATGACGCTGGCGCGGTCGGACGCGATCTTCATGCACTGCCTGCCGGTGCATCGCGGCGAGGAGGTCACCGGCGAGGTGATCGACGGGCCGCAGTCGGTCGTCTGGGACGAGGCCGAGAACCGGTTGCACGCCCAGAAGGGCATCCTGACCTGGTGCCTGAGCTGAGGACGGCCGCCCGATAGGCGGACCGACGGTGGATCGATCGCGACGGGAGCTGCTTCAGCTCCCGTTTCGCTTCGTGCTGTACATGGCGCGGTCGGCGGCGGCGAGCGTCTCGGCCAAGCCTTCCAGCCCGTGGAACGTGTAGCAGCCGGCCGCGACGGAGACCGGGATGTCCGTGCCCTGCCAGCGGGCGGCGGTCGAGCCGATGGCCGCCGACAGCGTCTGCATCTTCACATGGGCGACGGCCATGTCGGCGCGCGTCAGCACGATGCCGAACTCGTCGCCGCCGAGCCGCCCGACCACGTCCGACTTGCGCACGTTCCGGGTCAGCACGTCGGCGACCACGGCGAGGACGGCATCGCCGGCGGCATGGCCGTGCGAGTCGTTGATGTGCTTGAGATTGTTGACGTCGAGATAGAGGACGCTGCCCGGCTGGCGGTAGCGGGCGGCGGCGGCCATCGCGCGGGCGAGCTCACGCACGAAGGCGCGGCGATTGACCACCGGCAGCAGCGGATCCTCGTCGGATAGGCGCCGCAGCTCGGCGGCCTGGGCCTGTACCTCGTCGAGTTCGTGGCGCAGCCGATGCACTTCCTCGACCAGGGCACCGATGGCGGCGCGCACGCGCGGCGTCAGTTCGTTCTGCGGGATGCCGAGGAAGGGCGTGACGTTGGTGAGGTCGGGCGATCGTTCGGGGGGCGGTTCCGGGGAGAGGCGGTGGACGGCCGTTCCGCTTGGCGCATCGACGAGACTGGCAGCAATCTTCATGGCCGGATCCCCACCCTGCAGAGCCTGAGACAGCGCTCTTCCGTTCCTGCGTAAAGCGATAGCGGCCCCAGGGTTAACGCTGCGTAAACGGCCGCGCCGGCCGGGCGGGCGCGGTTGCGCTTGTGCACGGGGCCGGGGCTCATATATTCCCCGGCTTCCGGACCGATAAACCAGGGGTGGGCCAAAGGTGGCCGTCGTCGGGATCATCATGGGCAGCCAGTCGGATTGGGGCACGATGCGCCGGGCCGCCGAGACGCTGGACGACCTCGGGGTCGCCTACGAAACGCGGATCGTATCCGCCCACCGCACGCCCGATCGGCTCGTCGCCTACGCCAAGAGCGCCCGCGAGCGGGGCCTGAAGGTGATCGTCGCCGGCGCCGGCGGCGCGGCGCACCTGCCGGGCATGGTGGCCGCCATGACGGCGCTGCCGGTCTTCGGCGTTCCCGTGCAGAGCCGGGCCCTGAGCGGCCTCGACAGCCTGCTCTCGATCGTCCAGATGCCGGCGGGCGTCCCCGTGGGGACCCTGGCCATCGGCGAGGCGGGGGCGGTGAACGCCGGGCTGCTGGCGGCGTCGGTCGTGGCGCTGGGCGATCCCGTCGTCGCTGCGGCACTCGACCGCTGGCGCGCCGAGCGGACGGCAGCCGTCGCCGAAGTACCGGTGGACCAGCCTTGAGCGGCGGCGACCCGCGCGTGATCGCGCCGGGATCGACGATCGGGATCCTGGGCGCCGGTCAGCTCGGCCGGATGACGGCGACGGCAGCGGCGGCGCTGGGCTATCGCTGTCACGTCTACGCACCCGACGAGGACATGCCGGCGGCGCACGTCAGCGCGACGGCGACTCGCGCCCGCTACGACGATCTCGCCGCGCTGGAGCGCTTCGCGCGCGCCGTCGACGTGGTCACGTTCGAATTCGAGAACGTGCCGTTCGAATCGGTGCGGCTCCTCGCCGAGCATGTCCCGGTGCGGCCGGGCTGGGAGGCGCTGCGCGTCAGCCAGGATCGCGTGGTCGAGAAGGATTTCGTGCGCGGGCTGGGCATCGGCACGGCCGACTACAGCGCGGTCGCGGGGCCGGCGGAACTGGCCCGGGCGCTGGACGAATTCGGCGGCGGCGGCGTGCTGAAGAGCACGCGGCTCGGCTATGACGGCAAGGGCCAGGTGCGCGTCGGCCCTGGCATGGACGCCGACGAGGCGTGGCGGCGGATGGGCGCCGAGGCGGGAATCCTCGAGGCCTTCGTCGATTTCGACTGCGAGGTCTCGGTGATCGTGGCCCGCGGCCCGACGGGCGAGACGGCCGCCTATGTCCCGGTGCTGAACCGCCACCGCAACCACATCCTGGACGAGACCGTGGCGCCGGCGCCGCTGCCGGAGGCGACGGCCGCGGACGCGGAGACGATCGCCCGGCGGATCGCCGAGGCGCTCGGCCTGATCGGGCTGCTGGCGGTCGAGATGTTCGTCACCCGCGACGGGCGGGTGCTGGTCAACGAGATCGCGCCGCGGCCGCACAATTCCGGCCACTGGACCATCGACGCCTGCGTCACCAGCCAGTTCGAGCAGTTCGTGCGCGCGGTATGCGGGCTGCCGCTGGGCTCGCCGGCGCGGCTGTGCGATGCGGTGATGACCAACCTGATCGGCGACGACGTGGCGGGTTGGCACGACCTGCTGCGGGACCCCGCGGCGAAGCTGCATCTCTACGGCAAGGCCGAGGTGCGGGCGGGCCGGAAGATGGGGCACGTGACGCGGCTGCGGCTCCCGCGGCCGCAATAGCATCGGCCCGATGCGGCGAAACCGAAGCGTGCGGCATTAGCGGGAAGTAAACCAATTCCGGTGGATAAGGGCGGCCCGCACTGAGCGGCATCCCTTATCCGGCTGCAAAGATCCGCCATGCTCGCGATCGTCGGTTTCATTCTGCTCCCGGTCTGCGTGTTCGGGATCTTCATCCTCCACGGCGGCAGCATGGAGCCCATCATCCATGCCGCACCGTTCGAACTGGGGATGATCGGCGGAGCAGCGGTCGCGGCGTTCCTCATCTCGAACGACGGCCACACGATCAAGCACGCCCTGAAGGACCTCAAGAAGGTCGTCTCCGGCTCGAAGTTCAAGAAGCAGGACTATCAGGACCTGCTCTGCCTGCTGTTCTCGCTGGTCAAGCTGGCGCGCGCCAAGGGGCCGAGCGCGGTCGAAGGGCATATCGAGCGGCCGGCCGAGAGCGCGGCCTTCCAGGCCTATCCCCGCATCCTGGCCGACAAGTTGGCCGTGTCGCTGATCTGCGACTACATGCGGATGATGACGATGAACCAGAACGACCCGCATCAGGTCGAGGCGATCCTGGAGGCGGAACTCGAGAAGGTTCACGAGGAGAACATGCACGTCGCCCACGCCTTCCAGGGCATGGCCGACGCCCTGCCGGCGCTGGGCATCGTCGCGGCGGTGTTGGGCATCATCAAGACGATGGGCTCGATCAACGAGCCGCCGTCGGTGCTGGGGGCGATGATCGGCGGCGCCCTCGTCGGCACCTTCCTGGGCGTGTTCCTCGCCTACGGCATCGTCGGCCCGATCGCCGCGCGACTGAACGGGGTCTACCAGGAAGAGGCGATGTTCTACCAGACCATCAAGTCGGTCCTCGTCGCCCACCTGCACAACCAGGCGCCGCAGATCAGCGTCGAGACCGGCCGGAAGGCCCTTCCGAGCGGCGTGATGCCGAGCTTCGCCGACATCGAGACGGCGATGGGACAGGTCAAGGTGCTCTGAGCGGAGCCCTTCCGCCGCACTGCGCCCGGGGGCCCGCCGAGGCGCCGCTCCTACCCGGTTGAAACCAAATATCCGCACCGCGCGTTAATCCTGTCCTGATGACCCGACAGGGTAATTCGCGCAGTGCGGAGGTCATGTCGAAATGAATAGCCCAGAGCCGGCAAGGACCGGTATCGACGGGCTGGATGAGGTCTTGCGCGGCGGGCTTCCCCAGAAGCGTCTATACATGGTGCAAGGCAGTCCTGGTGCCGGAAAAACAACCATAGGTCTCCAGTTTCTCCTGGCGGGCCGAGCGGCCGGCGAGCCTGTCCTCTTCGTCAGCCTGTCCGAAACCGAAGAGGAACTGAGATCGGGGGCCTCGTCCCACGGCTGGTCCCTCGACGGCATTGATATCCAGGTGCACGCCGTGGCGAACGCGCGGCGCGAGGAGCAAACGGTCTTTCAGGCCGCCGAGGTCGATCTTCCGGAAATGATGTCGGAGATCTTCGAGGGCGTCGACCGCATCCAGCCCGAGCGGGTGGTGATCGACTCCCTGTCGGAATTTCGCCTGCTCGCGGGGTCGGCGCATCGCTATCGCCGCGAGATGATCCGGCTGAAGCAATTCTTCGCCGAGCGCGGCAGTTCCGTCCTCCTGCTCGACGACCGCTCGACGGCGCGGGATGCCGACGGCGGCTTCGAACTCCAGAGCCTGGCGCACGGCGTCATCGAACTGGACGAGGTCGCGCCCGATTTCGGGCCGAGCCGGCGCCGTCTGCGGGTACGCAAGATCCGCGGCGTATCGATGCGCACCGGTTGGCACGACTACACGATCGCGCTGGGCGGGCTGTCGGTCTTTCCGCGACTCGTGGCGGCGGAGTATCGGCGACCGTTCTCGGTCGGGACGATGCATACCGGCTCCGAAGCGCTCGATCAGATGCTGGGCGGCGGCCTCGACCGGGGCAGCAGCACCCTGCTGATCGGGCCGGCCGGAACCGGAAAATCTTCCATCGCCACCCTTTGCGCCCATACGGCGGCGATGCGGGGCGAGCGGGCGGCGCTCTATCTCTTCGACGAGCGTCTGCCCAGCTACTTCGCCAGGGCGGCTGGGCTCGGACTGGACCTGGAACCGCTGGTCGACGCCGGCCTGATCGCCATCCGACAGATCGACCCGACCGAACGGACCCCGGGCCAGTTCGCCTCGGACGTCCGCGACGAGATCGAGAAGCGCGGCGCCGAAGTGGTGGTGATCGACAGCCTGACCGGTTACCTGAACTCGATGGCGCAGGAGCGGAACCTGGTTCTGCAACTGCACGAGCTGCTGAGCTACACGGGACAGCGCGGCGTGGCGTCGCTGCTGGTCTTCAGCCAGCACGGGCTCTTCTCGTCGATGCACGCGTCGGTGGACGTCAGCTATCTCTCCGACAACATCCTACTGCTGCGCCACTACGAGTATCGCGGCGAGGTCCGGCAGACGGTTTCCGTGTTCAAGCGCCGCAGCGGGCCGCACGACCGCAGCCTGCGCGAACTCGCGATGAGTTCCGGGGGCATCGAGATCGGGGCGCCGCTGAGGGATCTTCGGGGCGTCCTCGGCGGCATTCCGGAACTCACCGGTGTCGGAGGCGGCGATCTGATCACGCGCGACTCGGCATGAGCGGCCTCGATGTCATCGTCCTCGGCGGACGTCCGCGCGACGGCATGCTCTTGTGCCGAGTCCTGGGCGAGGCCGGAATCGACACCCGCTCCGCCGAGAGCGTTTCCGACGCCTGCGCGGCCGTAGCCGACGCCGGGGCGCTGCTGATCGCCGAGGAGCGTTTGGACGAGGGGAGCATTCCACGCCTGCGCTCCGCGCTGGGCCAGCAGCCGCCCTGGTCGGACCTGCCGCTGCTGGTCATGCTGCGCGCCGGCGCCGAGACGGCGGGACAGCTGCAGCGGACCGAGGCACTCCTGCCCATGGGCAAGCCGGTCCTGCTGGAGCGGCCGCTCCGCATCCCGACCCTGCTGAGTGCCGTGCGATCCGCCCTCGCGGCCCGCGACCGCCAATACGAGATCCGCATGTTCCTCGCCGAGCGCGAGGAACGCGAACGCGAACTGGCGGCGGGCCAGGAGCGCTATCGGCTGGCGGCGCTGGCGACGCGGGAGGCGATTTGGGAGTGGGACATCGCCTCGGGGCGGCTGATCCACGGCCCGGCGATCGGGCATATCTGCGGGACCGAGCCCGATGGGTTCGCGCGGATGGAGCAGTGGCAAGCCTGCATCCACCCCGACGACCGCGATCGGGTCCGGGCGTCCCGCGCCGACGCGATCGCCGAAGCCGGCGATCAATGGCAGGACGAATACCGCGTCGCACGCACGACCGGCGGCTATGCCGACGTGCTCGACCGCGCCTATCTGGTGCGCGGCGACGAGGGGCGGGCGCTCCGAATGATCGGCGCGGTGGCCGATGTGACCGAGCGCAAGCGCGCCGAGGCACAGCAGGCACTGCTGTTGGCCGAATTGAACCACCGCGTGCGCAACATCCTGGCCGTGATCACCTCGCTGGCGACGCAATCCATACGACGCAGCAGCGACCTCGCGGAGTTCAACGAGGCGTTCGTCGGCCGGCTGCAGGCGCTTTCGCGCGTTCACGGCCTGCTGACCAAGGCGAACTGGACGACGACGACCCTCGATGCCGTGGCGCGCGAAGCCCTGGCGCCGCACGATCCGGCGGACGGCTCCGGCCATGTCCGCATCGGAGGGCCGGCCGCCGCGCTCTCGCCGCGAACGGCCCAGGCGTTCAGCCTGCTGTTTCACGAACTGGGTACGAACGCCGTGAAGTACGGGGCACTGTCGCAGGACGAGGGGCGGATCGACCTCGCGTGGCAGATCGCGACGTCCGACGACGGGACGGGCGAGATCACGATCGTCTGGAGCGAACACGGCGGCCCGCCGGTGACGCAGCCCGGGCGTCGCGGGTTCGGCAGCCTGCTGATCGAGCAGACGGTCCGGTTCGAGCTCAAGGGCAGGTGCACGGTCCGATACGACCCCGACGGTTTGCGCTGCCGTATCGAACTGCCGTGGCCGCAGGCGGATTGAACGGCCGTAGCCGGTCAGGCCGCCGATGACCCTGCGATCCACCCTTCGGCCGGCCGCCGACGGCCGGCCGGGCAGAGGGCGCGTCAGTCGCGGATGACGGCCATGGGCGAGAGCAGTGCCGCCACGCTCGGCGCGCCCTCCAGGCCCTGGACGGCGGCCACGGTCGCCTGGGCGGCGGTCGATCCGACGAGCGGGTCGGTCAGCGCCCGGAACTTCGTGACCAGCCGGTCCCACTGACCGTCCAGGTCGCGCTTGGCGATGCCGACATCCTCGCGCTCGCGCAGCACCAGGCCGCCGGCCAGATGGACGATGACCTCGGCCTCGTTGGCGCCGAGACCGTCGACGCCGTCGACCCTCACCTTGTCGCGCATCGCGACGACCGGGGCGACCTGCGTCGCTTCGTCCTCGTAGGAGCCGAGTGCGCCCGTCGCACGGCCGGCGAGCGCCAACCCCACATTGTAGCGGAGGCTGAACTTGCCCTCGAGGCCGGTGGTGGGGGCGGGGATGTTGCACATCTTCAGGCAGCGATGGTCGACGCGGACCTCGACCTTCTCGACCTTGGAGGCGTCGAAGGACGGGTTGGCCGCGACCTTGCGGGACGCCTCGATCGGCGCGTGGGTGCCGTAGCAGGCAGGGTGGTACTTGAAGAGCACATCCGGCAGGTGCCAGGTCGCGCCGAGACCTTCGAGGCCGGCGGCGGCGTCGAGCCCGTCCGACTGGGTGTCGGCGATGCCCTGGACACACTCCAGCACGTCGGCGCGGCTGGTGAAGCCGCGCGCCGCGAGGCTGGCGGCGAGCAGGCCGTTCTGGGCCGCCTTGCCGGCGTGCAGCGGCTTGCACATGGTGCCGAACATCGACTTGAGGCCGGCAGACTGCGTGGCAGCGATGCCCATGGCGGTCGCCATGCGGTCGGCATCGAAGCCGAGCAGGCGGCCGCAGGCCACCGCGGCGCCGATGGTGCCGAGCGTCGCGGTGGAGTGGAAGCCGCGCGCATAGTGGCTCTCGGTCATCATGCGGCCGATGCGCGCTTCGGTCTCGACGCCGGCGGCGAAGGCCTGGATGATGTCGCGGCCGGTGGCGCCGCGGCGTTCGGCCAGCGCCAGCAGCGCCGGCAGCACGGGGGCCGTCGGATGGCCCATGAAGGCGCGCAGCACGTCATCGAAATCGAGGGCATGGCCGGCCGCACCGTTGACGAGGGCGGCTTGGCTCATGCTGGCGCGACGGTCCCAGCCGATGATGCCGGCCTGGGCGTTGCCGCCCTGGTCCTCGACCTCCTCGACCAGCATGCCGACCAGCGGATCGTGCGATCCGGCGAGCGTGACGCCCAGCCAGTCGAGGATGCAATGCTTCGCCACCGCGAGGGCGGGCGCGGGCAGGTCCTTGTAGCGCAGCGATGCGGCGAACGCGGCGAGGGCACGGGTCGGCGCCTCGACGGCCGACTGCTGTTCCTGTCTGGCTTCCATGGCTTCCTCCGATCCTGCAGCTTGTTGTACGGACTTTGCCACGGGGCGCGCGCGCGGTCGAGGACCGTGCCGCGCGGGCGCACGCCCGACAGGAAGCGTCAGAAGCGCGTGGACAGCCAGATGGCGAGGCGGGAGCCGGCCTTGATGCCGGCGGAGAGCAGTTCGTAGCCGGGGGCCTGCTCGGCCTCGTGCGCGAGGCCGATGTCGCGATGCTCTAGCTCCTCGCGGCGGAAATCTTCCAACTCGGCGCGGAGGTCCGCCTCGTCTTCGCCGAGGCGGGCGATCTGATCGGCATAATGCTCGTCGATCGCCTCCTCGACCGCGACGGTGCAGGCCATCGCCGCGCGCTCGCCCATCAGCGCCGTGGCGGCGCCGAGCGCGAAGCCGGCGACGTGCCAGATCGGCTGGAGCACCGTCGGGCGGACCCGGCGCGTGACGATGTGGCGCTCGAAGGCCGCGCGGTGGCGGCGTTCCTGCTCCGCCATGTGTCGGAGGACGGTGCCGTGCCGCCCCTCGCCGAGCACGGCGATCTGCCCCTCGTAGATACGCACCGCGCCGTATTCGCCGGCATGGTCGACGCGCAGGATCCGCTCGATCGTCTGGCGCGGCGTCGGGTCGCCGGGCAGTCTGTCCTCGCCGGTTACCGCCGGCCGGCGCGGACCCTTCGGTTCGTCCTCCGGTATGGTGCCTGTCGGCATGTCGCTGCTCATCTTCCGCCCGTCGGCTTCGAAAGCGCCGAGGCGAACGATAGGGCGGCGAGGCCGAGGGACAACAGGAAATTCCAGCCGGCCATCGAGATGCCGAAGAGCGACCAGGCGATCTCGTCGCAGCGCACGACGGGCTGCTGCAGGAGGGCGGCGCGCAACTCCTCGACCGTGCGGGCCTGGGGCAGGTTGCCGCCGCAGGATTGCAGCCCCTGCCACCAGTGCTGCTCCACCCCGACATGGAAGGCGGCCACGGCCGCACCCGCCAGGAAGACGAGGCCGGCCAGCGCGAGCAGGGCGCGGCGGGCCGCTCGCCTCACCGCGGCGGCGGCCAGGCCCAGCACGATGGTCGCGACATAGGGCCAGCGCTGCCAGATGCAGAGCTCGCAGGGGCTGAGGCCGCCGACATACTGGGAGGCGAGGGCGGATCCGAGGATGACCGCGCTGGCGAGGGCCAGGACGAGCGGGGCGAGGCGACCGTTCAGCATGGATGGCATCCCGCTAGAGGACGAGGCGCAGGACCACGAAACCGCCGACCAGCAGAACGAAGAAGGCCGTGGTGAGCAGCGCCAGATTGCCCTCGATGAACCGGCGCAGCGGCGGGCCGAACTGCCACAGCAGCGCCGCCACCAGGAAGAAGCGGGCGCCGCGGGAGACGAGCGACGCGATCCCGAACTCGGTCAGGTCGAGGCCGGTCACGCCGCTGGCGATCGTGATGACCTTGTAGGGGAAGGGCGTGAAGCCGGCGCCGCCGACGATCCAGATGCCCCACTCGTTGTAGAGGGCGGCGAACTCCCGGAACTTCTCGGTGTAGCCGTAGAAGTCGAGGATCGGCCGACCCAGCCCTTCGAAGAAGACCGAGCCGATGGCGTAGCCGGCGAAGCCGCCGAGGACCGACGCCGCCGTCGCCACCCCGGCGATGATCCAGGCCCGGTCGCGCGCCGCGAGCACCATCGGAATGAGCAGGACGTCCGGCGGGATCGGGAAGACCGAACTTTCGATGAAGGAAATGAGCGCCAGCGCGAGCAGAGCGTGGCGATGTGCCGACAACGCGATGGTGCGGTCGTAGAGCTTCTGCAGCACGCGGGACGAGCCTCCGGAGGGAAGGCCCATGTAACAACCGGCACTGCCGGCGGCAAGCGAGCCGGGCATGCGCATCGGGAGGAAGCTAGAAGGTGAACGAGACCGAAAGCGAACCGAAGGTGTCGGTTTTCTCCTGATCGTCATACTCCTTCGTGCGGAGCACGTGGGTGTAGGCGATGCGGATGCCGTCGATCACAATCGCGACGCCGGCCTGAAGGTCGGCGACGAAGGTCTTGCGGTCGACGCTGGGCCCGTCCTCGAAGCTGTTGCCGTCGAGGAAGATGTTACGGGCGACGGCACGGCCCTCGGCGCCGAGAAAGACGTACCACGCGGTCCCGGACCGGGCATCGACGAAGCCGCTCCCGGCGACGCCGGGGCGCACCCGCGGCGGGCCGTAGTCGACGTCGAGGCCCTGTCCGATGCGGATCGTGCCGCCGGCGGCACCGTAGGTGAGGACGTTGCCGAGTGCCACGCCAGCGTGCGGCGCCAGGTCGAGGTCGAGGCCGCCGATGGCATCAGGCAGGATGTTCCGCCAGACCCGGTCGTAGGACAGGATCAGTCCAGGCTCGTCGTTGAGCTGATGGTCCCAGCCCTCGGGAACGCGCGCGCCGGTGAGCTCGTGCACCGCCTTCTGCGTCTGTTCGGCGAGGGAGGACGGCCCGACGATGCCTGCCGTCACCTCCAGCCGGTCGAGCGCGTCGCCATGGTCGGCGAGCACGCCGGCCGAGGCGTAGAGCCAGCCGGCATAGGGCCGGTCGGTCGGCAGCGGATCCGAGCGGAAGCGGTTCAGCGGCGTGAAGATGCTCTGGCCGAGCGCGAGTTCGCCCCGCACCTCCGGCGCCGCGCCGGGCAGCGCCTTGCCGATCCGGTCCGCCCAGTCGGGTACGCCGCCGGCCGGAGTCGTCCAGGAGAAGCGCACGCCGTTGGTGTAGTGGCGGTCGGTGCCGGCGATCTCGTCGTTCTCGATCAGGGCGCCGAAGGTGCCGACCTCGCCACCGACCTTGCCACCGGGCGCGTGGCCACAGGCCGTCAATAGCACGGCGCAGGCAACGGCCGCCGTGCCGCGCCGCCGGCAGCTGCGCTGATGATCCCCCCTCCACATGCGGTCACTCTAGCAGGCGCCGGGCGTCCGGCAAGCGGGATGCCGCAAGCCGGGGCCGCGGCATTTCCTCGCGCAGATCGGCCGGGCGGGGGTGCGTATCGGGGCGCCGCCGGCCTGGGCTATGCTGGCCCGAGCGAGAGGTTCAGGAGGGGTCCCCCATGCGTGGAGTCGTGTTCAAGGGTGATCGGCAGGTCGAGGTCATGGACTTTCCGGACCCGACGCCGGGCCCGCGCGAGGTCGTGCTGGCGATCAAGGCGTCGGGCATGTGCGGGACGGACCTGAAATACTACCGCCCGCCGCCGGGGGGATATGCCGGGGCCACGGCGAAGCGCGCCGACGGCCCGATCATCGCCGGGCACGAGCCCTGCGGCGTGGTGGTGGCGGTCGGCAGCGGCGTCACCGAGCGCGAGGCGCGCATCGGCGACCGCGTCATGGACCACCATTACGAAGGCTGCGGCGGCTGCAAGCACTGCCGCGCCGGCTGGGCGCAGATGTGCCTGGACGGGACGATCGTCTACGGCTCGGGCGGGCACGGCGCGCACGCCGACTATATGAAGGTCGCGGTGTCGACGCTGGTGCCGCTGCCCGAGGAACTGTCGTTCGAGGTGGGGGCCGCGATCTCCTGCGGCACCGGCACGGCCTATGGCGCGCTGCAGCGGCTCGACCTGCGCGGCGACCAGACGATCGCAATCTTCGGCCAGGGGCCGGTCGGCCTGTCGGCGACGCAGCTCGCGGTCGCCATGGGCGCGCGCGTGATCGCGCTCGACATCTCGGCCGAGCGGCTGGCGATGGCGAAGGCGTTCGGCGCCGACGTGACGATCGATCCGGGCAAGGACGACGCCGTGGCGGCGATCCGCGAGCTGACGCACGGCGAGGGCGCGCACAAGACGCTCGACTGTTCCTCCTCGGCCGAAGCGCGCGCGGCGGCGGTGCGCGCCACGCGCTCCTGGGGGACGGCCTGCTATGTCGGCGAGGGTGGGCAGGTGACGCTCGACGTCAGCCCCGACCTGCTGCGCCGGCAGATCACGCTGATCGGGTCCTGGACCTTCTCCAACGTCGGCCAGGCCGAGTGCGCGCGCTTCGTCGCCGACCGCAAGATACCGGTCGAGAAGCTGTTCACCGATCGCTGGAACCTGGACCAGGCCGACGAGGCCTATCGGCGCTTCGACACGCAGACGACGGGCAAGGGCGTCTTCCTGTTCTGAGCGGTCCGGTGACGACCCCTACGACGCCCCCTGCAGGCGAACCGAGCGGCCGCAGCATCCTGCCGGCGGCCCTGGCGGGCTTGTCGGCGACGCTGATCGGCAACGGCATCGCGCGCTTCGCCTACACGCCGCTGATCCCGGCGCTGATCGCCGCGGGGTGGTTCGCGCCGGCCGAGGCGGTCTATCTGGCGGCGGCGAACCTCGCGGGCTACCTGCTGGGCGCACTCGGCGCGCGGCGGGCCGCGATGGCGGTGGGCGGCACGCGCGCCATGCAGTGGGCGATGCTGGCGACGGTGGCCAGCCTCGCCGCCTGCGCCTGGCCGCTGGGGTTCGGCTGGTACCTGTTCTGGCGGCTGCTGGCCGGCGTCACCGGCGGCGTCCTCATGGTGCTGGCGGCGCCGACCGTGCTGGCCGGGGTGCCGCCGGCGCTGCGCGGCCGGACGACCGGCATCGTCTTCACCGGCGTCGGCACCGGCATCGCCGCGGCGGGCACCATCGTGCCGATGCTGGCGCGCCAGGGACTGACGGTCGTATGGCTGGCGCTGGCGCTGGTCGCCGCGCTGCTGACGCTCTACGCGTGGCGGGCGCTGCCGCGCGACGTGCCGCCGCCGGCCGGACAGGCACCGGCGGGCGCGCGGGTCGGGCTGCCGCTGGCGCTGCTGCTCGCCTCCTACGGCCTCGATGCCGCGGGCTTCGTGCCGCACACCGTGTTCTGGGTGGACTATATCGCGCGCGGTCTCGGCCAGGGGCTGGAGGTGGGCGGCGGCTACTGGATCCTGTTCGGCTTCGGCGCAGCCGTCGGGCCGTTCCTGATGGGGCTGCTCGCCGAGCGCATCGGATTCGGGCGGAGCTACATCCTGGCCATGGCGGTGAAGGGCGGCGGGGTGGCGCTGCCGCTGGTGTCGACGTCGGCGGTGGCGCTTTCGGCGTCGTCGCTGATCGTCGGCGCGCTGATCTCCGGAACGACGACGCTGTGCTCGGGGTGGGTGCTGGAGCGGGTCGGCGTGGCGCATCACCGGCAGGTCTGGGGCTGGATGACGAGCGCCTTCGCCGTCACCCAGGCGGGCGGTGCCTATGGCTGCTCGCTGCTGTTCGCCGCGACGCACTCCTATACGCTTCTGTTCGTGCTGGGCACGGCGGCGCTGGCGGCCGGTGCGCTCCTGGCGGCCCTCTCGTCGCCGGGGCGATACGCCGCCAGCGACGACCCGGCATAGGAGCCCGGCCATATCGAAAGCCCTGATCGTCGCCCTGACGGCGATGTTCCTCCAGCAGGCCTGCGCCACGATGGGCCGGGCGACGGTGCCGATCATCGCGCCCGCCATCGTCGGCGACCTGGGCGTCGACCCGGCCTTCGTCGGCCTGTTCGTCGGCACGGCGGCGGTCGCCGGGCTGCTGACCACCCTGGGCTGCAGCGGCTTCATCCTGCGCTACGGCGCGATCCGGATGACGCAGGTCGGGATGACGGCGCTGGCCCTGGGGCTGGCGGCGGCGGCCAGCGGGCTGCTGCCGCTGTTCGCCGTCGGGGCGCTGGCGGTGGGACTGGGCTCCGCGGTCTCGACCCCGTCCAGTTCGCACCTGCTCGTCCGCTACGCGACGCCGCGCCAGGGGCCGCTCGTCTTCTCGATCAAGCAGACCGGCGTGCCGCTGGGCTTGATGCTGTCGGGGGTGCTGGCGCCGTTCCTGGTGGTCGTCGTCGGCTGGCAGGGCAGCCTGCTGGCGATGGCGGCGATCTGCCTCGCGGTCGGCGTGCCGATGCAGGCGCTGCGCGCCCGCTACGACGACGACCGCAACCCGGCGCAGCCGCTGTCGCTGCTCGACGTCAGGACGACGGTGCGCGACGTGCTGGCCCGGGCGGACCTGCGGATGCTGGGCATGGCGGCGTTCAGCTTCGTCGGATTGCAGTCGGTGTTCTCGGCCTTCCTGGTGCTCTACCTCGTCGAGGGCCTGGGCTACGGGCTGGCCGAGGCGGGCACCGTCTTCTCGGTGGCGATGGCGGGTGCGGTGCCCGCCCGCATCATGTGGGGCTGGATCGCCGGGCGGTTCGTCGAGGCGCGCCGCCTGCTGGCGATCCTGGGCGTGCTGATGTGCGGTGCCGCCCTCCTGACGGCGTTCCTGTCGGCGGCGTGGCCGAT
This sequence comes from Constrictibacter sp. MBR-5, assembly GCF_040549485.1. Classification (NCBI taxonomy): domain Bacteria; kingdom Pseudomonadati; phylum Pseudomonadota; class Alphaproteobacteria; order Rhodospirillales; family Allostellaceae; genus Constrictibacter; species Constrictibacter sp. MBR-5. The sequence goes on along the minus strand of NZ_JBEPTK010000010.1, from coordinate 5,697 downwards.
CGGCGCGGTGATGGCGGTCGCCGTCATGCTGAGCGGTACGGCGGTGAGCTGGCACGGGGTGCTGATCGCCGAGGTCGCGCGCCTCGCGCCGCCGGGCCGCGTCGGCGGCATGACGGGCGGCGTACTGGCGTTCGGCGACGCGGCGGCGCTGGTCCTGCCGTTGGTGTTCAGCGGCCTCCTGGTCGCGACGGGCAGCTATGCGGCCGGCTTCGCGATGGCCGCACTGCCGCCGCTCGCCACGGCGGTGTACCTGACGGTTCGGGGAAAGGCGGCGGCTGACCTGCCGTCGCGCGGTTGCTAGGTTGAGGCGATGAGAGAGATGGATATGGAAGCCGCGGCGGCGATCCGGGCGGAACTGGCGGTGCGGCTCGCGGGGTTCGAGCGCGCCGCCCCACCCCTGCATGCGCTGAAGCCGGCGGCGGTCGCGATCACGGTGACCGTCGAGCCGGAGGGCCTGTCGTTCCTCCTGACGCGCCGGTCGCGCGGGCTGCGCAACCATTCCGGCCAGTGGGCCCTGCCGGGCGGGCGGCAGGACGAGGGCGAGACGGAGATCGAGGCGGCGCTGCGCGAACTCGACGAGGAACTCGGCCTGCGTCTGGATTCGGCCGAGGTGCTCGCGACGCTCGACGACTATCAGACGCGGTCGGGCTATGCGGTCACCCCCATCGTCGTCTGGGGCGGGATATCGCCGGCGCTGACGCCGAACCCGGCGGAGGTCGCGTCGGTCCACCGCATCACGCTGGCGGAACTCGACCAGCCCGGCTCACCCGAATTCGTCACGATCGCCGAGAGCGACCGCCCGGTGGTGCGCATGCTGATCGGCGGCGACAAGGTGCACGCGCCGACCGCCGCCATGCTCTACCAGTTCCGCGAGGCGGCGATGCGCGGGCGGACGGTGCGCGTCGCGGAACTGGAGCAGCCGGTGTGGGCCTGGCGGTGAACGCCGCCCGTAACGCGGTCGGGGCCGCCGGGGTCAATGCCCGGCGGGAAGCTCGGCCAGCTCGATCAGGATGTTGCCGGTCGATTCGGGGTTGAGGAAGGCGATGCGGCTGCCGCCGTGGCCGTTGCGCGGCGTCTCGTCGATCAGCTTGACGCCCTTCTCCTTCAGCTCGGCGATGGCGCCGTCGATGTCCTCGACCTCGAAGCAGAGGTGATAGAGGCTCTGGCCCTTCTCGCTCATCCACTTCGCGACACCGGATTCCGGGCCGGCCGCCTGCAGCAGTTCGATATAGGTCTCGCCGACCGGGAACATGGCGAGCTTCGTCGCGCCGATCTGCTCCTCGTATTCCATCTCCAGCCCGAGCGTGTGCTGGAGCATGCGCATGGACTCCTGCATGTCGTCGACGGCGATGGCGATGTGTTCGACGCGCTTGATCTTCATCTGGCTGCACTCCGGCTGCATGGGCGGGGATCACGTTACCGTTACGGAACGGCGGCGACAATCTGGCCCCCGGAGTGATCCACGTTACACGTGTCGCGTGAAGTATCCCGGTACATGAAAAAGTAATGGCGCGGGCGACGATTTGGGGATTAACCTTGATCTAGTAGCCGGCGCGCACGGCGGGAGACGCACATGACGTGCGGAGGACCCGGTACCCCACTCGCGGGGAGCGAGCGTATCGTGACGAAGGGGCAGCGGTCCGGGCGTGGACCGCTCCGCTCCCTGCAATCGAAGGTCTGGCATCGGCCGGCCTCGCGCCGAATCCCGACCCTTGGAAAGAGCTCCTCGCGCATCCGCGGCGGGGCACCAAGGCGGCTTTTTTCAGATCGGTCCTTTTCCTGCGGCGGGTTTTCTCTTCGAGGAGACTGAGTCCATGCCTGTCAAGCCGACCTACCCCGGTGTTTACATCGAGGAAATCCCGAGCGGCGTGCGCACGATTACCGGCGTCGCAACGTCCATCGCCGCCTTCGTCGGCAACTTCCCGAAGGGATTGCAGAACGAGGCCGTGCACATCTTCAGCATGGCGGATTTCGAGCGCGCCTATGGCGGGATCGACCGCGACAGTCCCGCCAGCTACGCCATCCAGCAGTTCTTCCTGAACGGCGGCGGCGAAGCGCACGTGATCCGCGTCGCGCACGACGGATCGGGCGGCGGCACCGCGGCGGCGGCGGCCAGCGTCGTGCTGACATCGCAGCCCGCGGGTGCCGGCGATCAGATCGTCCGGGTGCGCGCCGGCCGCCGGATCCGCGGCGCCAGTGCCGCCGATCCGGGCGCATGGGGCAACTTCCTGCGCGTCGAGGTCGACTACGACACGACCAATCCGGCCGCACTCTTCAACCTGACGGTCTCGGAGGTGCGCGTCGAGGGTGACCGGACGTCGGTCCTCCAGACGGAAACCTTCCGCAACCTGACGATGGCACCGAACACGCCGAACAACGCCGTCGAGGTGGTGAACCAGGGGTCCGGGCTGGTGCAGCTCGACCGGGCGGGCCTCACCGCGCTGCCGGCGCCGTTCGTCGACACGTTCCGGCCGGCGGCGACGGGTACGCTGGGCGGCGCGCTGCCGACGCCCGTGGCCATTCCGGCCGATCTGGCCGCGTTCAACGTCACCGTCACCGGCGTGCCCACCGTCAACGGCGCGCTGCAGTATGGCGGCGCGGCGCCGACGACCTATGCGGGCCTGCGCGCTTTCGTCGAGCAGGCGATCCGCCGGGCGGCGGCCGACGCCTCGGTGCCCGACGCACAGAAGCCGCTGCTCGCCGGTGCGACGGTCCAGCTCCTGGGTGCGGGCACGGCGGCCAACCCCCACCGCTTCGTCGTACGGACGGGCAGGGCGGCACGGCCTTTCGCCCCCGCCACGACCATCACCTTCGCCGGTGCGGGCGCCACGGGCGTGCGGCTGGCCGGCGCCACCGCGGTGCCGAACGTGCAGCAGTATCCGGCCGTCGGCGGCGCCGACGGGACGCTGCCGCTGCCCGCCGGCGTCATCCAGGGCACGCGCGCCGCCAAGACCGGGATCTTCGCGCTGGAGGATGTCGACCTGTTCAACATCCTCTGCATTCCGGAAGCGGCCGACATGACGAACGCCGGCGACATGCGGGCGATCTACAGCCAGGCCGAGGCCTATTGCGAGGAACGGCGGGCGATGGTGATCGTCGACATACCCGCGACGGTGGCGACGCTCGACCAGATGCAGACCTGGCTCAGCGACAACGAATCGCTCCGGCATCCGAACGCGGCGGTGTATTTCCCGCGCACGCTCATTCCCGACGCGGCCAACCAGAACAGGCCGCGCAGCCTCGCCGCGTGCGGCACGATCGCCGGCCTGTGGGCCCGCACCGACGCGCAGCGCGGGGTGTGGAAGGCGCCCGCCGGCACCGATGCGCGGCTGCGCAACGTGCAGAGCCTGGCATACCTGCTGACCGACATGGAGAACGGCGTCCTCAACCAGGTCGGCGTGAACTGCCTGCGCACCTTCCCGGTCTACAGCAGCATCTGCTGGGGCGCGCGCACCCTGGAGGGGGCCGACCTGATCGCGTCGGACTGGAAATACATCCCGGTGCGGCGCACGACCCTGTTCATCGAGGAGTCGCTCTATCGCGGCACGAAATGGGCGGTGTTCGAGCCGAACGACGAACCGCTCTGGGCACAGATCAGGCTGAACCTGGGCGCCTTCATGCAGGATCTCTTCCGCAAGGGCGCCTTCCAGGGGTCCAGCCCGCGCGACGCCTATTTCGTGAAGTGCGACGGCGAGACGACGACGCAGAACGACATCAACAACGGCATCGTCAACATCGAGGTGGGCTTCGCGCCGCTCAAGCCGGCCGAGTTCGTGATCATCAAGATCCGGCAGATCGCCGGCCAGATCGAGACGTGAGGAGGTCGGGATCATGGCCCAGTTCACCGTCAACACGCGCCGCTTCGACCCTTACAAGAACTTCAAGTTCCGCCTGAAATGGGACGGCCGCTACATCGCGGGCATCAGCAAGGTTTCCTCGCTGAAGCGCTCGACCGAGGTGGTCGAGCACCGCGAGGGCGGCGACCCGTCCACCGGCCGCAAGTCGCCGGGACGGACGAAGTACGAGCCGATCACCCTGGAGCGCGGCGTCACCCACGACATCGATTTCGAGCAGTGGGCGAATAAGGTGTGGAACTTCGGCGCCGGCGGCGGTTCCGAGGTCTCGCTCGCCGACTTCCGCAAGGACCTGATCCTCGACGTGTTCAACGAGGCCGGCCAGAAGGTGCTGGCGTACCAGATCTACCGCTGCTGGGTCTCGGAGTATCAGGCCCTGCCCGACATGGACGCCAATGCCAACGCCGTCGCGATCCAGACGCTGAAGCTGGAGAACGAGGGCTGGGAGCGCGACCTGTCGGTGACCGAGCCGAGCGAGCCGAGCTTCAACAACCCCGAATAGGCGCGCCATGACCGTCTGGTCGAGCGTTCCTCTCCCGCACGGGCTGTGGCGGGACGGCGTGCGGCACGGCGACGCCGCACTCCGTCCGGTCACCGGCGCCGACGAACTCTTCCTCCTGGAGGAGGCGGCGGTCCTGTCGAAGGCGGCGCGCGTCACCGGGCTGCTGGCGCGCTGCGTCGGCCGGATCGGCGACATCGCCGACCCGTCCCCGGCGGATGTCCGCGCCCTCAGCGTCGGCGACCGCGAGGCGCTGCTGCTGCACCTGCGGCGGGTATCGTTCGGGTCGCGGATCGACTGCGTCGCGAACTGCCCGGCCGACGGGTGCGGCGAGCCGATGGACCTGAGCTTCGAGGTGGCCGACCTGCTGGTGCCCTCGGTGCAGGAGCAGGCGGTGCAGGAGCAGGCGGGCGGGCAGGTCGGGGAAACGGCGGTGGCGGAGGTGGCGCAGGCCGGGGCCGACTGGCGCGTCGCCTACCGTGCGCCGGCGGGTGCCGACCAGGAGGCGGTCGCGGCACTCGCCCGCACCGACCCCGCGGCGGCGGCCCGCACGCTGCTCGACCGCTGCGTGGTGTCGGTCGCAGATGCGCAGGGCGTGCCGGTACCGCGCGACACGGCGCTGCCGGCGCTGGAGCGGCTGCTGCCGGAGCTGATGAGCCGCCGCGACCCGCAGGCCGAGATTCGCCTGTCGCTCGACTGCCCCGCCTGCGGCCACTGGTTCGAGATCCTGTTCGACACGGCGGACTTTCTCGTCGCGGAACTGGCCGCGCGCGGCCGGTCGATCTTCGACGAGGTGCACCTGATCGCGCGGCACTATCACTGGGCCGAGGCGGAGATCCTGTCGCTGTCGGCCGGGCGGCGGCGGCGCTACCTGTCGCTGATCTTCGGCGATCTCTCGGCGGAGGGCAGGACATGAGCGACTTCCTGCTGAACGTCGCCCGCCGCGCCGCCGGCGTTGCGCCCGTCGCGGCTTCGATCAAGCCGGCGGCGGCGCCTGCGCTCGACGCGTGGGCGGGGCCGGAGGCGCTGGAGGAGGGCGTCGAGGAGACGCCGGCTCCCTTGCCTCCTGCCGAGCCGGCCGGCGAGACGGTGCCGCCGAGCCCGCCGCAGCGGGTCGCGGAGACGCCGGTGCGAGGGTCGGCGGAGGCGGTGCCGGTCGTGCCGCGCCCGAACACGGCGGCCGAGCCTGCGGGTCTGGAGCGATCCGTTCGCGTCGAACACGTGCATGTGGAGACACCGCGTGCCGTCGAGGGCGCGGCGACGGGCGCGGTGGCCGGGGGCGCGGGCGTCTCGCCCGCAGTGCGTCCGGCGGTGCGGGCGGGCGGGCGGGACGCCCGCGCCCCC